>WTHD01000098.1:0-7488 GCA_011523265.1 Candidatus Binatota bacterium | reverse complement strand
TGGAGCGGATTGCGGGCGTTTTTACCACTGCGGACCTCAAAGTGTAAGCTGGGGCCCGTTACCCGGCCGGTTTCTCCAACCTCGCCGATAATCTCGCCCCGCCGAACTATCTGGCCGTCTTTCACGAGATTACGGCGATGGTGCGCGTATACGGTGGTAAAACCGTTCGCGTGCTTCACAATAACAACATTGCCATAGCCGCGTAATGCGTCGCTAAAGATGACCCGCCCTGAGGCTGCCGCACGAACCGGGGTGCCGACTGGGGCGGCAATGTCGATGCCATCGTGGAAGCTCCCGTTACGCGGACCGAAACGGGAGGTCAACCTTCCACTGAGCGGCCAACTGAAGAGCTTTTCCGTATCCTCGGGAATGGGCTGGTGGGCGGCGGGCGCTTTCGACCTCCAGCGTGACCGGGCATGCCTCTTCTCGTGCCTGGAGCGGGAAGACCGGGCCCTTGCTGCTCTGGACCTGTCGTATCTGGCCCCGGGCGGCATATGCAGGCGCTGCCCGGCCTCTATATGGTCCGGATTGCGAATCCCATTCAGCGCTGCCAACTTCCTCCACGGAATGCGGTACGCATACCCGATCTCGGACAGCGTCTCACCGGGCCGAACGACGTGATATCTGTACTGGGTGCGGGAACACGCTGAAAAGCCGACCAGTACACATAGGAAGACGCCGAGGACCACTCCACCCCACCGCCGCACTGCTTCTTCCCTCTCCTAGAGCAAACTATTCGCCCGCAATCATGCGCGCTATGAATTATTGTCAGACGCCCGCGCTGCTTTGTCAAGGAATAAGACCGATGAAAGACACGCTCAACGCGTCGAGTCGGCGTGGTTCTTGAACTGATCCAGGCCAAGCGTTGTTCCCACACCAAGGACGATCAGCCCCAGCGCAGCACCTATCTGCCCGGCGCTGGGCGGAAACCGCCGGACTGGCCAGTCTTCGACCTCAATCCGGGACCGTGTTTCCGAGGTAATCACCTGACCGTGTATCCGATCCCCTATCTGAGGCGGGACGCCAGCCTGAAACGGCCACAGGCCAACGATCGCCCCAAGCACCAGGCCCATAAGGGCACCCAGTGTGGCCGTTCGATGGTGTTCGAGCAACCAACGGATAAGGTTGCTGACCCCAACAATACCCGCCACCACACCGAGGCCGACCGGGATGACGACCCATAACGCCTCGTGAACCAGGGGCCAGTGCAGCCCGGTCTGCTCGCCCGCTCCAAACAGGCCCAGGCGCAGTTTTTCTATACTCCTGAGGATGGGCACATATTGACCGAGCAGGAGGAGAAGATAGCCTCCGGATACTCCAGGAAGCACCATGGCACTGGCCCCAGCCAGACCGGCAAGAAAGAGTAGGCCGAGGGACTCATCTCCCGGCCCCGTTTGCATCGGCGTTCCAAAGGCGAGCAGGACCATCAGCAGAAAAGTGACCCCGGCGCCGATGAAAAAGCGCGACGACACCGGCTGAGCAAGACGCCACAGGAGCGGCACGCTCCCCAGCGTGAGGCCAATGAACAGGCTATACATGATCCAGCGGTACGTAATAACCAGTGTTTTGGTGGGCCCGGCAAGGAGCAGAATGGCCAGGGCTGCGGCGCCACCTATCGTACCCAGCAGCACCACGGACGACCAACGCCAGCGCAATGTCGTGATTTCAGCTATGGCCCCAATAAAGCCGGGATAGACGCCAGTGATCAGCAGCATGGTGCCGCCACTGATACCAGGAACGAGATTGGCCAGTCCCATCAGCGCTCCGCCAATGACGGCGTGGACGAGCGGGCTCGATTGTTCGGCCATATCAGTGGGTATCTTTTTGCAGCTTGAACTCCATGCTGTCCACCAGGGCCTGCCAACTTGCCTCTATGACATTATGGGACACGCCCACGGTGCCCCACCGGTCGGTTGCATCACCGGATTCAATCAGAACCCGAACCGTGGCGCTGGTCCCCTCGCCCGCACCCAGAACCCGGACTTTATAGTCGTGCAGTTCGACCGATTCGAGTTGGGGATAAAATTTGGTCAGGGCCTTACGTAGGGCCTGGTCCAGGGCATTGACCGGCCCATTGCCCTGGGCCGCAGTATGCTCTATCTGGCCGTCAGGCCCTTCCAGCATAATGGTGGCTTCGGACAGTGGCGGCTCATCCTCTTTCCGTTTTTCGTCTATCACCCGAAACCCGATGAGACGAAAATGGCGGACCGTGCCGTTCAGAGCCTTGCGCATTAAGAGCTCAAATGAGGCCTCGGCCCCTTCGTACTGAAAGCCTGAGTGCTCAAGCTGCTTGACCTCATTCAGGATATTCCTGACTGCGGGATCGGCGCTCTCGATATCCAGGCCGAACTCTTTGGCTTTGTACAGAACATTGCTCCGCCCAGACAGGTCGGAGACCAGCACGCGTTGGGTGTTGCCAATCAGTTCCGGGGCAATGTGTTCATAGGTTTCGCTGTTTTTCTGAACCGCGGCGACATGCAGGCCGCCCTTGTGCGCAAAGGCGCTCGCGCCGACATAGGCCTGGCGTTTATTCGGCTCGATATTGGCCAACTCGTACACCAGACGAGACAACTGAGGGAGTTGCTTGAGTTGCTGAGAACCGACGCAGCGGTAGCCCATCTTGAGCTGTAAATTGGGAATGACGGAACACAGGTTGGCGTTGCCACATCGCTCGCCAAAGCCGTTAATCGTTCCCTGGACCTGAACAGCCCCACTTTCCACCCCGGCGAGCGAGTTTGCCACGGCCAATTCACAATCGTTGTGACAGTGAATGCCAAGCTTCGCCTCAACCACTTGAGAGGCGGCCTGCATACCGGCACGAATGTCGAGCGGCATGCTCCCGCCGCGCGTGTCGCATAGCACCAGGACGTCCGCGC
Source organism: Candidatus Binatota bacterium (assembly GCA_011523265.1). Taxonomy (GTDB): domain Bacteria; phylum Desulfobacterota; class Binatia; order Bin18; family Bin18; genus Bin18. Next base: position 4,612 of record WTHD01000098.1, on the reverse strand, counting down.
CGGCCTGAGCCGCGGCGGTGAGGCATTCCAACGCATAGCCTGGGTTGGCCTTGAAGCCGTCAAAGAAGTGCTCCGCATCAAAAATGACCTCATCGACGCGCTGTTTCAGATAGGCAATCGAATCGCCGATGACTTCGATATTGGCCTCTTTTGAAATGCGTAGATCGTCTCGAACGTGGAGGTCCCAGGTCTTGCCCACAATGGTCACCACCGGGGTGGCAGCCTGTATGAGCAAGCGGATATTCAGGTCGTCCGCGGCCGTGCTATTCACCCGCCGGGTGGAACCAAAAGCGGCAATCCGGGTCTGTTTCAGGTCGAGCTTTTTGACGGCCGCAAAAAATTCTTCGTCGCGGGGATTCGAGCCGGGCCAGCCACCCTCGATGTAGTGCACCCCGAAGGCGTCGAGTTCCTGGGCAATACGTAATTTATCATCCAGGGTGAGCGACACATCCTCGGACTGACACCCGTCCCGTAAGGTGGTGTCGTATAGAGTGATCGTGGGCGTCGTGTTCATAACTCTCTCATATTTCTCGACCGTCCTGAGTACCCGCCGCGTTGGCTAGGTCGAGGAGATAAAGGCGTCGTGTAGCACCCGCACGGCCAACTCGGCGTACTTAGCGGCAATCACGATGGAGATTTTGATCTCCGAGGTTGAAATCATCTGGATGTTGATCCCTTCTGCGGCCAACACCTCAAACATACGGGAGGCTACCCCCGCGTGGCTGCGCATGCCCAGCCCCACAATCGAGACCTTGACGACTTCGGTGTCGTACACAACGTCCTCCGCCCCGATCTCCGGCGCCACATTTTTGACCCGCTCAAGGGCCTTGTGCACATCCCCGCGCGGGACCGTGAACGTGACATCGGTCTTTTCGTCCGCGCTGGCATTCTGGATGATCATGTCCACGACGATATTGTCTTGCGCAATGGGCGCGAACAGCTTGGCCGCCAGACCTGGCCGGTCAGGCACCCGCAGCAGGGTAATTTTCGCCTGATCCAGATCAGACGTGACACCCGAGACCGTCACCTCTTCCATGCTTTGATCCTCCGGCACTAACCACGTCCCTTCGTCCGGCGAAAAGCTTGAGCGGACGTGCACCGGGACCTGGTAGCGCTTGGCAAATTCCACTGAGCGGATTTGGAGTACTTTTGCGCCCAGACTCGCGAGTTCGAGCATCTCCTCATAGGAGATACGCTCCAGCTTATGAGCCTGGGGACAGATGCGTGGGTCGGCGCTATACACGCCGTCAACATCAGTGTAGATCTCGCACACATCCGCCTGGAGCGCTGCGGCAATGGCCACCGCAGTCGTGTCCGAGCCGCCCCGCCCCAGGGTGGTAATATCCTGCTGTGCGTTGACGCCCTGGAAGCCGGCAATCACAACGATGTTGCCGTCCTTCAGCGCGTTCGACAGGCGTGGCGTCCGAACCTGGGTGATCCGCGCCCGACCATAAGCGGCATCGGTTTCGATTTGGACCTGATGGCCCAGGAGTGACACCGCAGGCGCTCCTCTCGCCTTGAGGGCCAGGGCAAGCAGGGCGATTGAGACCTGCTCCCCCGTTGAGACGAGGACGTCGCTCTCACGCGCATCAGGCTGCTCGGCGATCTGTCGCGCCAGGGCAAGCAGGCGATTGGTTTCACCGCTCATCGCGGACAGCACGACGGCGACCTGATGGCCGGCGCCGTGTGTGGCAGCCACACGTTCGGCCACTTCCTGGATTCGGTCAATCGAGCCGACCGAAGTGCCACCGTATTTCTGAACAATCAACATCAGCGCTTCTTACTCTCTGCATATCTGGGCAACCACTCGCTCGTAGCGTTCCCCGTACGGCGTCAGGGTCAGCCTGCGCCTGTCCCCCTCTCCGTACTCGACCGCAATCAGCAGGTATTCTTCTAGCGAATCACGCACATCGTTCGGCAGAAACGGAAACCACTCAATAGCCGCAACCCCGTGCCCAAAGAGATATTCCTCATAGCCCAGTTCTTCGTCTTCTACCCCTTCAAGCCGGTAGAGATCGATATGATAGAGCGGCACCCTTCCCCTATAATGCTCGGCCACAAGAGTAAAGGTGGGGCTGGTAATGGTTTCAGGGGCAATCCCGAGTCCGTCCGCTATGCCTTTTACCAGGCAGGTCTTGCCCGTGCCCAAGTCGCCACACAGCCCAAGGATCATACCGGGGGTCAGGAGGTGCCCAATCTGGCGCCCGAGGAACATGGTCTCTTCAGCCGAGAATGTCTGAATAATATGCGGCATGCGTATCGCTCTGACCGGCCCGGGAGAGGGCGTGCAGTGTGTCTGGCAGGTTGTCAATCACGTCGCGTGCCAGCAGCCCGGCCTGGCCATGCTGGTAGGCAAAAGTATCCGCGGCAGCCCCGTGCAGAAACACGCCGAGGCAACACGCCTCATCGGGCGCATAACCTTGGGCGAGTAAGCCGCCGATAATGCCGGACAGGACGTCGCCCATGCCACCACTGGCCATACCCGGATTCCCGGTTGGATTGATCCAGGCCCGACCGTCGGGGGCAGCGATAACGCTCCGGGCACCCTTGAGAACGAGGTAGCAGCCGTATCCGGTGGCGAACTGACGCGCAACCTCCAGTCGCTGGGCTTGTATGTCTGAGGTTGACAGTGCAGCCAGCCGAGACATTTCCCCGGGATGGGGGGTGAGCACGACTGGCATCTTGGCCGTTTTCAGCATGGCCACCTGAGACGCCACACAGTTCAGCCCGTCGGCATCGATAAGCAGGGGGACTTGGCTGTTTTTGAGAAGCCAGCGCGCCATACGCTTCGTTTCAACAGACACACCGATGCCGGGCCCGAAAACGAGAGCGCTTTTTCCGTGCAACGTCTGGCTTAATACGCGCGCGTTCAGTCGGAGACTACCGTCTGCGCGCTCGGGCTGAGGGGCGGTCATGGCTTCGAGCAAAACCGAGGAGAATATGGGCATGAGTCCTTGTGGACCGGCTAAGGTGACCAGACCGGTTCCGGCCCGTAGGGCGGCAGAGGCGCTTAACACGGCCGCTCCGCTTTTCCCGCGCGCGCCGGCAAGGACCAGCAAATGGCCGAAATCGCCCTTATGCGATTCAGGACGACGGGCGCGTATCTGCCCACCCACCTCACGGCGGGTCAGGACGTGCAGGTGAGGTGCAACCTCGGCCAACGCTTGCGGGGCAATCCCGATATCAACCCAGGCAAGCTGTCCAACTTGAGCCGTCCCAGGATAGAGCACCTGGCCGAGCTTGGGATAGCCGAAGGTCACCGTCAGCGCCGCCTCAACGGCGTTGCCTACAGGTTGTCCGGAATCGGCGTGCAAACCGGACGGTATATCGACCGACACAATGGGCACATCACGGGCGTTCATGCCAGCGATGAGCGCAGCCTGGACACCTCGCACCGCGGTATTCAGCCCCGTCCCAAGCAGGGCGTCAACGATCACATCGCAGCGTTCGAGTCGCTTCTCGGCGGCAGGTACCTGCTCCGGTGCGGTCACTTCTTCGACTCGACCTCTGAGGCGCAAGAACGCCTGTAAATTGCGCCTGGCATCGCCAGCGACCTCCCCTTTTTTGGCCGCAAGAATCACCTCACATGCGATGCCCTGCTGTTTCAGCAGGCGGGCCATGACAAAGCCGTCGCCGCCGTTATTGCCTCTGCCGGCGACCACACCCACCCGTTTGGGCCGCTTCTCAAAAAAGTCGAGTAGGGCCTGCGTCGCGCCGCTGCCGGCCCGTTCCATCAGGACATGACCGGGGGTGCCGTATTTCTCAATGGTAAGCCGATCAAGCTCGCGCATCTGGGCGGCAGAGACGAGATACATGAGACGCTCCTTTAGGCAGATTCCCCTGTCCCAAGGTGGGTCCGCACGGCGTCAGCGACCTCCTCACCATAAGCACGGACAAGGCGCTCGTCTTCGCCCTCGACCATGATCCGCAGCAGTGGCTCAGTCCCGGAATAGCGGACGAGGAGCCGTCCGGTCTCGCCCAGTTTGTCGGTGACCTGCCGGATGATGTGTGACACTGGTTCGACGGTCTGCAAATCCTGTCGTTCTCGGACACGAACGTTGATAAGCGTTTGCGGGTAGCGTCGCACGAGCTGGCGCAGTTCAGAGAGCGGCTGCTGTCTCTGGACGAGAATTGCCAGCAGCGAAAGAAAGGTGATCACGCCGTCGCCCGTTGTGTTCAGATTTAAGAAAATAATATGTCCGGATTGTTCGCCACCAATGCGATATCCCCCGCGGCGCATCTCCTCGACAACATAGCGATCACCAACCGGAGTCCGGATCAGTTTGCCACCCATCTGACGCAGCGCAATCTCAAGACCCAGATTACTCATCACGGTCGCTACTACCGTCTTGTGGGGCAGCGTGCCCTGCTGAAGGTGCTCTTTGGCGGCAATGGCGAGAATGGCGTCACCATCAACGATTTCTCCGGTCTCATCAACCAGAATAGCTCGGTCGGCATCGCCGTCCAGAGTAATGCCCACCTGGGCACCGTGCTCACGAACAAGCTGTTGCACCCGCTGTGGATATAACGCCCCGCAGTCGAGATTGATATTTGTGCCGTTCGGCGCTGTCCCTATCGGAATCACCTCAGCGCCAAGCTCGGCCAACACCGC
>WTHD01000522.1 GCA_011523265.1 Candidatus Binatota bacterium | reverse complement strand
TTACTGAATATCTCGATATGCCGTGTATTCCCGTTCTCGGACGTACTCAGTACGGCCTGAATTTTTCGCCCAGCTTGCTCGGTATCGTCCGCGCCGTCCTCCTCGGCAAAGACCAGCGCGCTGTGCAGTTGCAAGTCCTCCACATCCACCGATTGCGCGCCTTCGGACAGCGCCGCCACTGCCGCCACAACGCCATACAACGCTCCCGGCATTATCACCCGCCCGAAGACGCGATGGTCGTTCAGCCAAGACGGGTCGGAAGGAAACATCTCCGTCTCGAACATCACCTCGCCGCGTGGCGACTCGTGCCGTATGCCCAGCAGAGGATGCCCGGCGGCCGCGCGCCGGCGCCTTGGCGCATCGATCCAGTGCCGTACACGCTGGAAGGGATAACCCGGCAGCTCAATCCTGCGCCGCTCCTCTCCCGCGAACAGCCCATCGAATGCAAGCGTCAGCCCCGCCTCGTATGCTCCCGCAACGGCGTCCGTGAAGCCGTCGTCGTGGTCTGACGGAAGGGCATCCGTCGATGGACGTAGCATACTCTCAAGGACGGTGGGGTCTTTCGCGTCATCCGTCACGCCAGACCAGACAAGAGAAACCAGTGGACCGAGCACGGCGTGTGGGCCCACTTCTATGACCAGATCGACGCCCAGTTCCGTCAGAGTTCCGACGCCTCTGCGAAACTGCACAGCCTCTCGCGCATGACGGCGCCAGTATTTACCATCGAGGGTTTCGTCCGGCGCAACGACGCTACCCGTTACATTGCTCACCAGAGCCACGGACGGCGGCGAGACCGCAACACCCTGATACGCCTCTTCCAATGCATCCAGCGCGGGCTCCACCAAAGCACTGTGGAAGGCCTGATTTCTGGTCAACGGCCGAACGGTAATCTCTTCGGCCTCGAAACGCTCCGATACCGCCCGCACTGCGACGATGGGGCCACTAATGACCTGATGAATGCCGTTGTCAACGGCGATGCTCAAGCCCACGCCGTCGGATGACGCATTGTACTCATCAACCGCCGCCGCCACTGTATCCTGCGGAGCGAACACCGCCGCCATCGTGCCAAACTCAGGAACTGACGAAAGCAGGACACCGCGTCTTGCAACGAACCTCAGACCTTCTTCCAACTCGAACACGCCGGCCGCCTGCGCCGCTGCAAATTCGCCGAGGCTGTGTCCGATGACCACGCCCGGTTCAACTCCGATGCTACGCCATAGTGCGGTCAGCGCGCACTCCAAGGCATAGACGGCGGGCTGTGCCCAAGCGGTATCGTTCAGGTCGTCTTCGCTGCCGAACATCACATCCAGCAGCGAAGTGCCTCGCTCCTCCAATATGACCTGCTCGCACCGGTCGAGAACGGCGCGCACCACCGGCTCGCACCCGTACAGGGTCTTGCCCATACCCATCCACTGGCTGCCCTGCCCCGTGTACACGAAAGCCACTTTCGTCGCCGCTGCCGCCTCCGCACCACCGTCACCCTCCGCAACCGCTTTCAGCCCGGTGCGCAGCGACTCGGCGTCCCTGAAAACAACACCCGCGCGGTGAGCGAATTGGCTGCGCCCAACGCCCGCCGTCCACGCCAGGTCCGAGAGGAAGGGAGAAGCTGCCAAGCCTACGGGTTCCAAGTCCGTGGTGCGCTCGTCAAGCCATGCAAGGTAGCGTTCCGCCAGCTCTCGCAGGGCATTGTCCGTCTTGCCTGACAGAGGAAGCAGACGTGTGGCACGCGCGGCGGGCGTTTCCGCCGCCGAGTCTGAGGCCGCCTTTGGCACAGAGACGGCGACATGCCTTGGAGAGCCCGTAGGCCACTTCCCATCACGCAATCCGTGAGAGGCGCGTGCTGGCGTACCATGGCCCTCCACCACAATATGCGCGTTTGTCCCGGACCAGCCGAAACCGCTTACGCCGGCCAACGGCGCTCGGTCGGATACGAGAGGCCACTCCGTTGCCGTCGAAGTAACACGCAAAGGAAGCTGCCGCCAATCGACCGCTGGCGTCGGATTGTGAAAATTCAGGTGCTTCGGGATGATGCCCCGATTCATCGCCAGCAATACCTTCATCACCCCGGCAACGCCCGCCGCAGATTCCAGATGTCCGAAGTTCGTCTTCACGGAACCTATGAGCAGCGGTCGCTCAGCCGGACGACCGTTGCCGTATGCGGCCGCCACTGCCCGCAGCTCGATAGGGTCGCCCACCGGCGTTCCCGTGCCATGCGCTTCCACATAGTCCACCTGTGATGACAATACGCCTGCCCTGAGCAATGCCGCCTTGATGACCTGTTCCTGGGCCTCCCCATTCGGCACTGTCAGCCCTGTGCTCGCCCCGTCCTGGTTCAGTGCAGAGCCGCGAATGATACCCCAGATTCGGTCGCCGTCCGCTTCCGCCTCGCTCAGCCGCTTGAGAACCAGGAGCCCGCAGCCTTCGCCGCGCACATACCCATTGGCGGCGGCATCGAAAGTCTTACAGCGTCCGTCCGGCGCCAGCATTCCGGCATTCGCCCGCAGTTCCAGGAGCCGTCCTGACAGGATGGTGTGGACCCCGCCCGCCAGCGCAAGGTCGGCCTCGCCATACTGCAAGCCGGTCACCGCCTGATGGATTGCTACGAGCGATGAAGAGCAGGCCGTGTCCACGGCAATTGCCGGCCCCTGCAAGCCAAGCGCGAAGGAGACTCGTCCGATGGCCGTGTTGTAGGAAGTGCCGCTGACCGTGTAGAGGCTGGAGGCCGGCTCGGCTGTGTCACTGGCTTCCAGTATGACTCCCCGGTATTCGTTATTGCTGATACCGGCATACACTCCGGTGCGGCTGCCCTTCAGTCCGTCAGGGTCTATTCCCGCGTCTTCGAGCGCCTGCCAGCTCGTTTCCAGCATCAGTCGCTGCTGTGGGTCAAGGTGCTGCGCCTCGACCGGCGAAATACGGAAGAAGGAGGCGTCGAACTGGTCAACCCCATCAATGAAAGCAGCAAAGCGACACGCCTCGCTCTGAGCTGATGCATCCTGGAACAGCTTGCCGGCACGTCCGACACCGGAACCCGGAACGCCCTCGCTGACCGCATTCTCGCCCGCTTCCAGCAGACGCCAGAATGCCGAAATATCATTCGCGCCGGGGAAGCGACACGCCATGCCTACGACGGCAATCGGCTCTCCGAATTGTGAACCCGAGCGATTCCGAACATCTGGCTCAGCCACCGCAGCGTGTGAAGAATCAGCAGACCGCCCTGTACTCATAGCGCTCTTCTCCCGTCGTGATCTGTCGATAAAAGGAGTAATGATACTAATAATATTATTGGTTATACTGCAAATATTTACGTATAGACCAGACATATTATATAAATGCGTTTGGTCTGTATGTCACATCAGGAAGGAAGGAAATTCTTATGGAGGAAGGAATAGACATTCAATGGGAACGGAAAAACGGGGTTTTGGTTGCGGCGCTCGTCGGACGGGTTGACGGCGGCAATGCCGAGGAATTTCAGCGTCTCATGGAATCCGGCATTGAGCCGGGCGACCAAGCCCTCATCTTGGACTTTGAGCACCTGTCCTTCATCAGTAGCGCGGGTCTGCGGGTCACTCTGATTCTTGCCAGGAGATTCAACGAGCCGGGTAAGCAGTTTGGCATTTGTACGCTCTCCGTCCCTGTCCGCGAGGTTATCGCGATCAGCGGCTTTGATAAGATGATTGCCGTGTATGAATCACGGGCCGCCGCGCTCGACGCACTCACAGGGGAGTCCAGCAGTGACGGTGGTGAGCAAGGATAAGGCTCAGCCGGCAGGTACGGGACCTCGGGATGGCGTCTTCTCAGATTGCGCTCACGCCGGCTGCGGTGGGCTCAACTCGAACCTCAACGCCCCTGCTCGCTCACCTCAAATACCAGCCGTCCGGCCGCCTCCTGGGCTTGGACACGAGCGAGAATCTCGGCAGGGAGTTGGAGCGAGCGCTCCTCGGGAAATTTCTCTTTCTCTAAGGCGGGCCGTAAGAAAAAGAGGTCTGGGGAGTGCACTTGGGCCTGGGTTTTGACAGAAGAATCAAGGGCCCACTGCCGGCGCATAAAATCCGGGCTGAAGAACAGCGCGATCTCCTGAGGCTTCCAGGCGGTTACCCGGTGACTGTCGTTCACAAAATATGTCATCAGGTCATCGGTAATATCCCAGTACACGGTAAACAGTGATCCATATCCCTGTTCCCCCAAATCTGGATTAAAAATCTCAGCCAGCCTGACCTCGATGTGAATGAGCTTGCCGTCGGGACCGTATTTCTCAATACGCAGGGGGAAAAAAGAATATTCCTCTAGCCAAAACAAGAGCCGCGGCACCTAGTAATCGGGCAGCCATTCGGGGCGGGCTCGGGCCTCGACAACATAGCACCGGACCCCACCCTCGGCCGTATAGTGCCGATAGCTGTCTCCCATCAGCTTGAGCTCAGCCGTCTGCCGCTCGTGAAACTGACCGGTCTGCCCGTTCCGTAACATGATGGTGGGGCGCGTCTTGGGAAAACGCACAGTCTGATACAAGGTATCCAGACCCAGTATCCGCCAGGAAAACTCCCAGGCGTCGCGGCCGTAATTGTCGTCGGGCGTGAGCGCCATATTAGGCACCTTCCCCTGCCGTCGGAGTGGCGCTTCGTGACGCACCCGGCGCTTGGTCGGTGAGTATCGGAAGCGTTCTTCCTTTTTGATGAATGCCTTGCCCGTGCGATAGCGAACCGAGAGAAATTGCGATCCTTCTGCAGCCGGGGGAGTGGTGCGCTGACTGAGAGAGCGGTAGATTTCTTCGCCGGGCTTGAGGGCGAGTTCCGCCCCCGCACCGGCCGTGCCAGCGTTATAGGCCAAAAAATTGGTGGCACTGCCTGGGTTGAGGAGTATGCCCCGGGTAGAAATCGACGACCACGCCCTGGCAAACACGGCCGACCAGCGCGGACGGGAGGTGAACTCCATGAGCCGATAGCCCATCTCCTCAGCCGTATAGGGTGGTGTAAAAGGATAAGGTTCAGCCGGTAGATACGGAACTTCGGGGTGGCGTGGCGGGTCAACCGCAAGGTCCAGCTTCTGCCGTTCCTGTGGAGAGAGGTCGGCGACCGTTTTCCAGATGCGGTTCCGGGAGTTGTTCGTCTCTTCAGCAGCGACGGGGAGAGCGGCCCCAAGAGTCAGGATGAAGGCTGAAAGCAGACAGAAGAACGGGGGCGAGACCATGGGGCGCAATTAAACATAAGGCGAAAGAGTTTCATAGCTTTTTGTTGGGGCAAGCGAGCCCTCGAAAATGCGGCTCCCTCTTGAAAGTTGGTGGGGTCAGCGTTAGCGGGGAGGTATTCACCCGGCAGTGGCTCGAACTCCCGACAGAGAGGCAGCGCATGGAAAATCATAAACAGTATACAGGCTACCAATCCTACCAGTATTTAGACGCGCCGCGCGATTACAAGCGATTTCGGTTGGCCAAAGAAGTCGGGCGGGTGGCGTCTTCTCGGATTGCGCTCACGCCAGCTGAGGAAGCGCGAGTGCAGAGCCTGTTAGCCGAGAATATTGCAATCTCCATGCACGACCATCCGGTCGTGGTCCCGGAGGAGATCAACGAGATCTTCGAACAAAAGCGCCTGGGTCGGGACTTCACCGGCTTTCAGGGACTGGCGCGCTCTGGGTTGGACGGCATTTTTGACAATCTGATGAACGGCCTGTGTACGATTACCTCGCAGGCTGGCTGGAAGTGGAATGATGTCACCCACGACTTGGGCATGCGTTTGTGCGATCTGGCCCACCAGGATTTTATTCTTGTCTGCGACGGCGTTCGAGATATTATCACGGCGCACGAGACCCGGCGGCTTGCCCTGGTGCCGACGCTTGAGTCCGCAACGCCAATAGAGAACGAACTGGACCGGCTCGATGTCCTGTATGGATTTGGCGTACGCAGCATGGGCGTCGCCTACAGTGAAGCCAACGCTTTGGGCAGCGGTTTGCGAGAGGGACGAGACGCCGGACTGACCGATTTTGGGCGCCAGGCAGTCCGGCGTATGAATAAACTTGGCATCCTGATTGATGCGGCCCATTGCGGTGATCAGACGACGTTAGACACTATTGAGGAAAGCGAACTCCCCATCGTGATCTCCCACGCTGGGGCGCGGGCATTATGGGACACCCCGCGACTCAAACCGGACTACGTGCTGGAGGCCATGGCGGCCAAGGGAGGCATACTGGGAATCGAAGCGGCTCCGCATACGACCCTGACCGAGCAGCATCCGCACCACAGTATAGAGTCGTGCATGGAACACTTTGAGTATGCAGTCCGGCTGATCGGTATTGAGCATGTTGGGTTTGGACCGGACACTATGTTCGGCGATCATGTCGGACTGCACCGTGCCTACGCGGCCCAGCTCTCCGTTGACAAGATACTGGGCAATAAAGCGTTTGATCCGGTCGAGTACGTTGATGGCCTAGAGAATCCTGCCGACTTTCCCAACATCGTGCGGTGGCTGGTCAAACGGGGCTATGCGGATGCAGACATTGCCAAGGTTATAGGCGGTAACGTGCTACGCGTTCTGAAACAGGTCTGGGTCCGCTAAATTGAAATGGCTAGGCATCTGCGAGCGCTTTGCGTAGATGCGTACCATTTGCCTTCCACCACTCGTACAGAATCGAAACATCTGTGCCAATACAGAAGTGACGGACCCCGAGATCAAGATAGTATTGGGCTTGGTCGAGACTATTGAGCTCCACACGTGGCGGTACTCCCATCTTGAGCGCGGTTTCAAACACCTTGCGCTCAACCGCTCTGACTTCTGGTGAGCGCGCTTCCCCTGCCCGCCCGACGTTCATGGCATAGTCTGACGGACCCCACTGGACCATATCCACTCCCGGTACCGACAAGACATCCTCTAACTGATCAACCGCTCCCTGCTTCTCAATCATAATCACTACGACGATATCGCGGAGCGCCTGTACATACTCCTGTGTACCGCCATATCCCATATAGCTAAAGCGGCGCATCGCAACACCATACGTCCCACGATCCTCGGGCGTATCGGGCCGCGCAATCCGCACACACGCCTGCACCTCTTCGACCGACCGGCAATCGGCAAATAATACGCTTTGGAAGCCCGATCCAATGGCGCGTTGAGCAATAAAACTCCGGGGTTCTTGATCCACCTTGATCATACTGGATAGGCCGCTGAGTTCAGCCGCCCGACACAGGTTGTCGAGGGCGTATAGGTCAAACGGCCCGTACTCGGCCACAAATTCAACATAGTCAAACATCTCCGTGTGTCCGATCGCCTCGACGATAGACGGCCAGGTTGTATGAATATGCGTCCCCAGAGTTGGCTTGCCAGCTGTCAGCAGCTCTCGCAGTGTGTTTGATCGCATGATGTTCACTCCCTTAATGAGGGAATTGGGATGGAACTCGCGTTCTCTTTTTGGGAGAGGTAATCCCTGCTGAGCAACCCATACAGTTCGCGATCCTCAAAAACCCCCCACTTTTTAACGTGCTCTCTCATACACCCTTCATAGCTCATACCAAGCTTCTGCATGACCCGCCCAGAGGCTGGATTACGTTTGAAATAGGCGGCGTACAGCCGGTTGAGTCCAATGACATCGAACCCATACCTGACCACCGCCTGCGCTGCCTCAGTGCAATAACCACGATTCCAGAAGGGTTTTCCGATCCAATAGCCGAGTTCCGCGCTGGCATGCCGCTGGGTGAGCTGTAGCCCAATAGCGCCAATGAGTGCCTGATCAACTCGTAGGGTGATGGCAAAGTTGACCAGTTCGCCTTTTTCGTAGCGCTCCTGATGGGTGGCAATCCACTGTTCGGCCATGCCCTCTTCGTAGGGATGAGGGATATTCAACATAGTTGAAGCTATCTCTCTCTCCCCAGCAAGCCGTTGGACATCTGAGGCGTCAGCCACAGTGAAAGGCCGTAGGGTCAGACGAGTCGTTTCGAGGGTCGGACGCTCTTTCATTTCAACCTTGAAGCGCTTTTTGTAAGAACCACGAACAGCACTCCGTCTTATCCCGTACGCCTGGATACCTGCTTTCGCAGGGCGGCGCTGACAACCCGCCAGGTTCAGTGTCCGTGCTGGGCGACAAATTCTTCCAGCACCTGGTTAAATTCAAGCGGCCGTTCGATCTCGTAGCAGTGACCGACCTCTTTGAGCACACGGAGTTCGGCTCCGGGAATATGCTCGGCCAGAAAGCGGTTGGCCGCAACAGGGGTGGCCTGGTCTTCCTCGCCGACCAGGACCAGGGTGGGCTGGGTAATCTCCTGTAAGCGGTCTGAGATATCCCACTGCCACACACCGTTGGGGTCTTCCAAACAGGCCAGGGCCACCCGGCGTGGAAAGCCGCCCTCGTTCAGGAAGTTGTGCTTAATCATCTGGCAGACCTCGGGCCGCTCGGTCCGCGTCTTGACCGAGAAGCAGCGGGTGACCAGGTTTTCCGCGGCTGCCTCGTAATCGTTCTGGAAGCTGGCAATCAGCTCGGCGGTATCCAAGGTCTGGTGCAGGTTGGTCGCACTGCTGATGATGACATTCCCGGCGACCAGGTGCGGATAGTCAAGACTCATCTGCATGGCCCGCATCCCACCCATCGAGTTACCGACCAGAATGGCGCGGTCGATACCCAGGGCGGCCAGGACGGCGGCATCGTCGGCCGCCATGTCCTGAATGGAATAGCCCGTGAGCGGCTTGGAGGAGAGTCCGTGTCCGCGCGCCTCAATAACAACGCAATGATATTTATGGGCCAGGATCGGAGCCTGATAGGCCCAGAGCCAGGCGTTGGCCGAAAAGCCGTGTAAAAAGACCAGGGGAAACCCTTTCCCATAGTGGTTGTAGTGAATCCGCACTCCCTTTTCTCTTTCGACGTACGGCATAGACGCCCTCCTTTCTGTGTGAAAACGAACAGCTCACTGAATCCATTCGGCCATACGCTCGCCCAGCATAATGGCGGTTGCATTGGCTGGACGCCGTACCACGCTCGGCTGGATCGAAGTATCGACAACGCGGATTTGCTCAAGCCCGTGTACCCGGCCATACTGATCCACCACCGCGGTCATGTCATCTACGGGTCCCATCTTACAGCTTCCCGACATGTGGATGGCCGTCCCCAGGTTGGTATACATCCAGTTGTCCAAGGCGGCATCCGAGGCCAGGTGAGTGTCGGTCGGCACCGTCCGCTCGGCGACTACGCCCTTGAACGCCTGACTGTGCAGCAGCTCTACCGTGAGCCGAACCCCCTCGCGCATGCGCTGCCGGTCGAAGGGGTCGGCGAGATAATGGTAGTGCAATTCCGGTTGGATTTTCGGGTCAGCCGAGACGAGCCGCATCTCGCCTTTGCTCAGCGCCTCTTGCAGGGAGCAGCCGATCATCAAATCACGCCCGCGCCGGGCCTGTTCCAGCAGGCGCTTGACGGAAATCCCGCGCATAGCGGCCAGGGTTCTGAAGGGATGACGAAAAAAGGAGGGCAGCGCCGGCAGAGATGAGCCCCCTTCCCGGCTCGCCGTCACAAAGGAGTCGGTCATGGAGAAACAAAACGGCAGGATTTCCATGTCGCCCCGCGCCGACGACCCCTCGGCCGTATAGTGCAGGCCGGTCTGGAGCATGGGCATATCCAGATGTGACGCCGGGGTCTTTTTTGTTTTGTACATGACCATCACCGCCGGATGGTCGGTAAAATTTTTCCCCAGATACGGCGAGTCGTGGATCACCGGGATGTCACAGTTGCGCAACTCGTCCGCCGGGCCGACGCCGGACAGCAATAAAAGATGGGGGGATTTCACCGCACCCGCGCTCAGAATGATCTCACCGGCATGCACGACGATGGGCTGGCCCCGACGCTCGGCTTCAACGCCTATCGCCCTGCGCCGGTCGAACACGATCCGTCTGGCCAAGGTCTCTCCCCACACGGTCAAGTTGGGCCGGTGGAGATTGGGCGTCAGGTAGGTGATGGCGGTATTCATCCGAATCCCATCGATGTTATTGAGCGGCAGAGCCCCGACGCCGATTGACGCCGGCCCGTTCATATCCGGGTCTTCAGGAAAGCCCGCATCCAGACAGGCCTGGACAAAAACCTGTTGGACGGTATTCCATTCGTCCGCCTTGGGGCGGCGAACGGGAATCGGCCCGTTCGCGCCGTGCAGGTCGTCCTGAAAATCCTGATCGCTCTCCAATTTGCAAAAATAAGGCAACACTTTCTCGTAGGACCACTCGTCGTTGCCCAGGGCCGCCCAGCCGTCGAAGTCTTCCGGCACGCCGCGAATGAATACCGTCCCGTTGAGGGCGCTTGAGCCACCAACCACTTTTCCTCGGGGAACGGAGTAGGACAGCTCCGGCGTGAGCTTGGCCATAAACGACCAGTTGTTAGGATGCCCAGGAAAACTGGACGCCAGAGAGCCGCCCTGTTGCAGCGCCGGCGGAAAATCGTCGATATCTTTGAAATGGGGACCGGCGTCCAAGAGCAACACTGAACGGTTGGGGTCTTCTGACAGGCGGGCAGCAAGCGGACAGCCGGCAGAGCCCGCGCCAATAATAATCACGTCATAGTGCCTGTCGCCATTCATCCCCTGCTCCTACTTCGGACCCAGCCCTTGGGCGAGCAGAGTCGCGGCCAGTTGATTCAGGCTGACCCCCTCGCTCGCCGCTCGCTTGGCGAGCCGCATATGTAAGGTCTTGAGAATGCGCTGCACGAATTGTCCGCTGTAAGTTTTTGGCGCGGGCAGTTCTCCCTTGTCTTCCCGTTCGGCCATTGCCCATGCAGTGAAGGCGTCGCGGGCTTCTTCTATGGCTGTATCGATAGTCTTGCCGTCCGCGATACAGCCGGGCAAGTCGGGCAGGGTAACCAGATAGCCGCCACCTTCCTCTTCTGGGACGTGTGATGCATATTAGGGGGCATCCGAGAGGGAGCGTGTCGAGGATAG
>WTHD01000113.1 GCA_011523265.1 Candidatus Binatota bacterium | reverse complement strand
AGGGAGGCCATGACCGGCAGGCTCAGGGTCGTAAAGGTGCGATGGGGGTGAAGGACGAACGGATGTTTGTCTGGAGACTCCACAGGTGTGGTCATGGCACCGGGTTCTCCTCGGGGGAGAACCGAAGATACGCCTCTTGCATAGACAGCCTGACTTAACAAAAAAATCGACCCCAGGCGAGTTTGTATTCGGAGTCGGCCTCGGCTAATGAGGGAGCAGCATGACGGTTGAACTCTATCTCGCCTTTATCCTCACCGGGCTAGTCGTGATTGCCTCTCCTGGGCCAACCTCGTTCCTGGTGCTGGCTCATGCCATGGGAACGAACCGCCGCTCTCCGGCCTTCGCGATTGCCGGCATCCTGTGTAGCAATATGGTGTTTGTCACGGTGACTGTACTTGGACTGACGACCGCCTTGAGCGCGTCGCAGCCGGCCTTGGTTTTTATTCGGACCCTGGGAGCCGTCTATCTGATCTATCTGGGCGGAAAGCACATCGTGACGGCATTCAGGGCTGAAAAACTTGGAGGTACTGTCTCTCCTGTGTCTCACGCACACGGGCGGACAGCTTTTTTTCAGGGGTTTCTCACGTCGATCACAAACCCTAAAGCGCTCCTGTTTTACTTTTCACTCTTCTCTCAGTTCGTGACGCCAGGAATGGATATCGTCCGTCAGCAGGTCATTCTTGGGATCACCTATATATTCCTCGTCCTCGTTGTTCTGAGCGGCTACGCGATCTTAGGCCACAGAGTGGCGCTCTTTTTTCAGCAGGCCAAACGCTGGCCTCAATGTCTGAGCGGAGGCTGCCTGATTGCCACTGGAGCGTTCATGGCAAAGACGGCTCGGGGCTGATGAAAAACCGGGCGAGCATGCTGCGTCTTATCAAAATCCTCGGCGTTGCTATGAGCGACTGGCCGAGTGAAGCGAGGAGCGCATGACTGACTCGACTGCCCTGCTGACCGCGTTGCAACACGGTGACAGCTTTTTCCCCGGTGGCGGCTTCGCCGCTTCGTGGGGATTAGAGACGCTCTTCACCGATTCCTATGTGCATGACGCCGAGACCTTGCTGCCCTTTGTCCAGGGTCAACTCCACCATCGTTGGGCATGCTGCGATCGACCTGCCCTGGTGTGGTCACATCACGCCGCGGGCGAGCTGGAAAAAATTGCCGTGGTTGATGCAGAACTGGAAGCGCTCTCGCTGGCGCGCGAGTTGCGCGTCGTATCGCAGCGGGCCGGCCGGGCCTTGCTGCGCGTGCATGCCCGGCTTAAGACGCCCCGTGCGGCCGACTATTTGGAGTGTGTCAAAACCGGGCAGGCGTGGAGTCATCTCCCGGTTGTTCAAGGGCTGGTCTGGCGGGGGGTCGGGTTAGGCGTTGAGCAGGCCAGCCTGCTGTCCGGCCATCTTCAGAGTGTGGCGTTTGTGAGTGCCGCTATCCGGCTCGGCTTTGTGAGCCATATCCAGGCCCAACTGATTGTGCAGCGGATACGCCCCACGCTGACCGCGCTGCTTGCCGCGCCCCTGCCCGAGTCTCTCAGCAGCTTTACGCCGGTCGCGGATATTGCCATGATGCGGCATGAGACCCAGGCGACGCGGTTGTTTGCGAACTAACCCGTGCGCCTGGTGCACACCTCACGCTCAGTAATCGATCTCCAGGAGGAACACCCATGCTGAACCTCACGCCCACGGAAAACGAACGCCTCACCATTTTCATGGCAGCCGAATTGGCGCGCCGTCATAAGGCCAAGGGGCTCAAGCTCAACGCCGCCGAGGCCATTGCCTATATCACGGACGAACTGCTTGAGGGCGCGCGCGAGGGGAAATCGGTCGCGGAACTGGTTAGCCTGGGATCAACGCTGCTGACGACCGACGACGTGCTGCCCAATGTTGCCCAGCTGGTATCCCGGATTATGGTCGATGGGATGTTCCCGGATGGGACCAAGCTCATTGCCGTGTATAATCCGATTCGCCCCGGCTCCGCGCCGCTGCCCGAAGTGCCCTATGGGCGGCCCGGCGGGATCATCACGCCTGACGAAGAGATAGACCTGAACGCAGGCCGCGAAACCCTGACCCTGGAGGTCGTTAATACCGGAGATCGCGCCATCCAGGTGACCAGCCATTTTCATTTCTTTGAAGCCAACAAGGCCCTGGAGTTTGACCGGGCGCAGGCGTTCGGCATGCGCCCGGACGTACCGGCGGGCGCGTCGGTGCGCTTTGAGCCTGGGGTGAAGAAAGCCGTTCCGCTCGTCGCCCTGGGTGGCAGTGGCGAAGTCACCGGTCTCAATAATCTCACCAACGGCTCCATTCATTCCGAAGCGGTCAAGCGGGCCGCTCTCCAACGGGCCAAAGAGCGCGGCTTTAAGGGCGCATAGGAGGGAACATGGCCAGACTGACACGGGCGGCCTACGCGGCCACGTATGGGCCAACAACGGGCGATATGGTGCGTCTGGGTGACACTTCCCTGCTGGCCGAGGTTGAGCACGACTCTGCGGTCTATGGCGACGAGTGTCTGACCGGGGCCGGCAAGGTGATGCGCGACGGGCTGGGCTTTCACGCCCCCGCGACCGCGGCGTCGGGCGGGCTGGATATGGTGGTCCACAACGCCACGATCATCGACCCGGTGCTGGGCATCGTGAAGGGCGATATCGGTATTAAGGACGGTAAGATCGTCGGCGTGGGCAAAGCCGGGAATCCCGCCATCCAGGACGGGGTCCGGCCCGAGCTGGTCTGCGGTCCCTGTACGACCATCGTGCACGGTGATGGCCTGATCATTACCCCAGGGGGAGTGGAGGCGCACGCCCACTTTCTGTGTCCGCAGCAGTGTGAACACGCCCTGGCCAGCGGCATTACGACCATTATTGGCGGAACCATGGGGCCGCATTTCGATATCAGTTGCGCGGGACCGAATAATCTGGCGAAAATGCTCAAGGCCTGTGAGCACTATCCCTTGAATTTCGGCTTTCTGGGACGGGGCAACTCGCACGTCGGCGCCGCGATTGAGGAGAGCGTGGCCGGCGGGGCGATCGGCGTCAAGGTCCACGAAGATTTCGGGGCCATGCCGGCCACCATAGACTGCGCGCTCACGGTGGCGGACCAATACGACTTTCAGGTTCAGCTCCATACCGACACCATCAACGAGGCCGGCTACTGTGAGGACACGCTGGCCGCAATCGCCGGTCGGACGATTCATATGTATCACGTCGAGGGGGCCGGTGGCGGCCATGCGCCCGACCTCATCCGCGTCGCCGGTGTGGCCAACTGCCTGCCGTCTTCCACCAATCCGACCAACCCCTACTCGCGCAACGCGCTCGACGAAGCCCTGCCCATGACCATGGACGCCCATATGTTGAATTGGCGCCTGCCGGAAGATGTCGCCTTTGCCGAGAGCCGCATCCGGCCGCAGACCATGGCCGCGGAAGATGTGTTGCACGACCTGGGCGCGATCTCGATGTTTGCCGCGGACACGCAGGGGATGGGACGGGTGCATGAAACCATTACGAATTGCTGGCGGCTGGCGAGCAAAATGAAGGACCAACGCGGCCGTCTGCCCACGGAAAAAACGGCGCGCGCCGATAACGAGCGGATCAAACGCTATATCGCCAAATATACCATCAACCCGGCCCGGGCGATGGGCATAGATCACTACGTCGGCTCGCTGGAAGCCGGTAAGATGGCCGATCTGGTGCTGTGGGGAGCGGCATTTTTTGGTGCCAAACCGTTGATGGTGATGAAGGGCGGCTTTATGGCCTGGTCTATCATGGGAGACGCGAGTGGCTGCATCTTCCCGGTTGAGCCTATTATCCAGCGTCCCATGTGGGGAGCGGTAGGCAGCGCGCCGTCTGCCCTCAGCGCGGTCTTCGCCAGTTCCCTGGCGCTTGAGGCCGATATTCCGCGTAAGCTCGAACTCCACAAACCCATGTTGCCGATTCGGAATACGCGCGCGGTCGGGAAGGGGGATATGCTGCATAACGACACTTGCCCGGACATCACCGTCAACCCGCACACGCATGAGGTCTACGCCGATGGCGAGCTGATGACGTGCGAGCCCGCGGATGAAGTCCCGCTCGCCAGAAAGTATTTTTTACGCTGAGCGGCGCAGCGTCCGTGAAACGCCATGAGCAGTGCATCCGCCCCTGGGCTCTCGATCGAGCCATGCTCCGTTACGTCCCCGCACGTTTCTCTCGGCTTCAAATGCGACCCCTCCGGTCAAACCTTTATCGCCAGGCAACGGACGACCTATCCCTTCACCCTTACTCAGCCGTTCTGTCTCGACCGGGCTCCGCACGGGATGCTGACGCTGATGCTCCAGTCCATCTCTGGCGGGGTATATGAAAATGAGCGTTTGACGCTCGATTTTTCGGTGGAGGACGGGGCGTGTGTGCATCTGACCACCCAAGGGGCGACCGTTGTCCACTCGATGCGGGAGGGCAGGGTCGCCACGCAGCAGGTTTCCATCCGGGCGGGCAAGGGCAGCTTTGTCGAATATCTGCCCGACCCGCTCGCCTTATTCCCCCACGCGCACTTTCGCTCTTCGGTCCATATCACTGTCGAAGAAGGCGCGACGGCCATCAGCGGCGATGCCTTTGGGCTGCACGACCCGGAAGCCTTGGGCCGTCCGTTTGGTTCGATTTTCAGCGAAACCGTATTCCGGCGACCGGATGGACAACACCGCTGTGTGGACCGCTTCGAGATGAGCGGTCGCGAGTTCGTTGCGAGTCTGCCTTCGGCCCTCCAGCGCTACCAGACGCAGGGGACGTTCTGGGTGGTGTCGGACCACGATACCGGGGAATTGATGAACGCCCTACGAACGGCGCTCGATCCTCTTCCTGACATCTATGCCGGCGCGTCGATCCTGCCTGACGATGCGGGCGTCTGGATGCGCGTACTCGCCCTTGACGCGGTTGCCCTGCGCGGCGCGTTTCACGCGGCCTGGAGCGCGGTGCGACTCGGTCTGACCGGAGTGGAACCGCCGAGCCGCCGCAAATCGGGCTGGCTGTGATGGGTGAGACCTAGAACCAATAATCGTCCCACACCAGCAAACCCACCACAGCGCGACGGTGGTACCGCCTGGTGTATGCTTCGGCCGCTTCGATAGCAGCCCCTTCCTGCAAGTGGTAGGACAGGACGTCGCCTTGCACGCCGGGCGCGGGAGACGGTTCGGCTAAGAGAATGAACGACTCTCCCAGTCCGGTGACCGGCGTGCGGTCTCCGTGAGCGGGCTGGTGGAGCGGAGAGGAATGTTTTGTCCGCGTGTGGAAACCGGCGGGGCGCGTACTATAGCATTTTTCCAACAACCAGACATGCGCGAAGCCGGGTGGAATCTGCTTGCGCGCTTCCGGATAGATGGACTCCACCCGCTCCTTGTCGAGTAAGACGCTCCAGCGTTGGCGGCGGTTGGAGACATAAATAAACAAGAGTCCCGCATCCCCCCGACCGACGCGGGTAAACGGCGTCCGAGTCGGCAGCACCTGGGAAGGGAAGTTGCGATAATAGTAGTCCGGCGGCGGAGTATCCATTCTTAAAGAAGAACTGTGTCACAGGGGCTTTTGCAGAAAAAGAACCTGTCCAGCCTCTGGATCATAGGTCGCTCGAATAAAACCGATACCAAAATACAATCCTTGGGCAACCGTATTATTTTGTTGTACTTCCAATGTCAGCTTACAGCAGCCGAACTCGCGCGCCTTGTGCTCTACGCGTTGTAATAATAAGCGCCCGATGCCTTGCCCGCGACAGTCCGGATTCACCGCCAAGTCGTGGATGTTTATCAGCGGTTTCGCAGCAAAGGTGGAGAAACCCCGGAAACACACGGCAATCCCCACGGCTTCGTCTCCTCGATGGGCCAGGAAAATCAACGTTGTCGGGTGGGCCTGTAGACCTGGAATAAGGCGAGTGCATACGTCTTGCGGCAGGTCTTGACTATTGCCCATCGGGTCGCGGGCGTAATTGTTTACAAGCCGGAGAACTGCCTCTTGGTGATCGGGCCGCTGTAAGTCCGCTTCAACAACGGTGACGGTAGACATAGGGTGCTCCTAGACCCAACTATCATTATCGGCGGTCAAGGCACCACCGGCGTCGCCGGTATTGACCGTGCCGGCGGGCTCAACCAGCAGGACGTGACATTCCTGTTCGGCCCACGGTTTATGCTCGACGCCTTTCGGCGCAACAAACATTTCTCCCGCCCTCAGCTCAACGCTGCCATCCCGAAAATCAATCTGCATCGACCCCTGTAGAACAAGAAAGACTTCGTCCGTATCAACATGCCTGTGCCAGACAAAATCGCCTTTGAGTTTGACCAGCTTGAAATGATAATCGTTCATCTGGGCGACGATTTTGGGGGACCAACGGTCTGAGAACGTGCTGAGTTTTTGCGTCAGATTGATGGGTGTATGCGTCATGGTGAGCCCTCTTGTCGTTCCAAGCGATCAAGCAGCTTGCCTGGATGTTCTTCGACCAGAAGCAGGGCGTGATACTGCGCTTTCAAAAATTTTTCGTCCACGGTGTGCTGCAAGAACTGAAGCAGCAGATCGTAGTAATGATTGATGTTCAGCAGGCCGCAGGGCTTGGTATGGATATTCAACGCTCGCCAGGTGAGGGCTTCAAACAATTCCTCCAGCGTGCCGATGCCACCGGGCAGGGCGATCACCCCGTCGGCGAGTTCGGCCATTTTCGCCTTGCGCTCATGCATGGAGCCGACCACGTGGAGTTCCGAGAGGCCGTGGTGAGCCACCTCCCGGTCAACCAGCGTATCGGGGATGACGCCGACCACCCGCCCGTTCTCGGCCAGGACGGTGTCAGCCAGCGCGCCCATGAGACCGATATGCGCCCCTCCGTAGACCAGTTCGAGTCCCCGGGCGGCCAGCTCTCTGCCAAGCGCTTGGGCGGCCGAGAGATATTCCGGTCGGGCGCCCAGGTACGACCCCGTAAAAACACATAGGCGTTTCATGCAACGTATCTCATATGAGTGCTATCATATTGTTCTTCCTCACCGTTCCGTGTAGAGGAAAAGCCTAGGGTAAGGAGAAAGCCCGATTATACCAGAAAGTTTTCTCAGGAGGACCTGCATGCGCGCCGCTGAGCAACACCAAACATCTGACGACTGGGTCTGGCAAGCCATTCGAGACGAAGCCGGGTTGGAAGCCGACCGCGAGCCGGTGCTGGCGAGCTTTTTACACTCGATTATTCTGAATCACTCCTCACTGGAAGAAGCGCTGAGCTATCTTTTGGCCGGGAAGCTGACGAATCTCAATCTGCCGTCCATTACCCTGCGCGACATCACGATGGAAGCGCTGATCGATGACCGGCAGATCGGTCAGGCTGTTCGGGCGGACATCTGCGCGGTTCGCGACCGCGACCCGGCCTGTTCGTTCTATTCGGTACCCTTGCTGTACTATAAGGGTTTGCACGCGCTCGAAGCCTATCGCGTGGCGCACTGGCTGTGGAAGCAGGACCGGAAGACCTTGGCCTTCTGCTTGCAGAACCGGATTTCGGAAGTCTTTAGCGTGGATATCCACCCGGCCGCCCGTATTGGTTCGGGGATTTTTATTGACCACGGCAGCAGCCTCGTCATTGGGGAGACGGCCGTGGTTGAGGACAATGTGTCCATGCTCCAGGAAGTGACCCTCGGAGGAACCGGAAAAGAGACCGGTGACCGGCATCCCAAGATTCGGACGGGGGTGCTGATCAGTGCCGGAGCCAAGATTCTGGGCAATGTCGAGGTCGGGGCAAACGCGAAAGTGGGTGCGGGGAGTGTCGTGCTCAACAATGTCCCGTCGGGCTGTACGGTTGCCGGCGTGCCGGCCAAGCTGGTGGGCCGTTGCGCCAAACTCCAGCAGCCGGCGTTCGAGATGGACCACAACCTGCCCACCGGAGAAGAGGATTCCCGAAGGGGTATCTGAAGCGGGCAGCGTCACTCTGACAGCATACGTGCCCGACCGCCGCAGAACCGTTTGATGAGGGCGAGGAGTTCGTTTACTGTGTGGTGCAGGGAGGTCTCTTCCGTCTGAGCATTACCCTGCACGATGAAAAAACCGTCGGTCGTATCGAGGGTGATTTTCGTTCTCTCGCACTGGCGTACTTCCAAGCGACACAGAATATTGTGCGCGTCGTCGATATAGGCGTATTCGCCGGGGCTCACGACTTTAGGCCTGTCCGAGCCCATCGGCCAGAAGGTCTCGCTGCCGTCCGTGAGACGGAGCTGAACATTACCGCTGATCGCTCTGAGATCGTGCGCCCCCAGAGAGAGGCGGGTTTTCACCGACACGAGGTTATAGATATCGACGAGCAGATTGACCTGCGGCAGTCCGCCGGTTTGTAAGACCAGCTTGAGCAGGCTTTCCGGTGAGGCCACGTTTTTTCGATTGGAGCGTCCAATGGCGTCATGCAGAGCCCGAAAACCGCTCAGAATAGGGTTGGCCTGTATGGCTTCAAACGAGAGGTCTGCGGTCACCTGGGCCAGCGTTTGCGCCTTGAGTTTTTCAAAGTCTGGATGCGTGGGTTGATTGTGGACCCCCTTAATCACAAAGCAGACGGCTTTGAGACCGAGGGCTTGGGCGGCGTCTGTGATACTGAACCGAAACTCGTCGAAGCCCATATGTTTTCGACTTAGCTACGCTCAAAAACTCCGCAATTCTACTCTGGATTGCCCCAGCCTTGTGGTCCTCTGAGTGCGAGTCCTTGTGGGAATCCCTCGGTCAGCTCTGGAATCGGCCCCTCGTAATAGGGCATCGGCACGGTACGAGGCTGGTAGCTTCCGTCCTCAATACACTGTTTCACATGCAGGGCGATTTCTTCCATGGTTGCAAACCATACGCCGCCTTTGCTCTGCATATATTCGATCATTTTCGCGACGCTCGCCAAGCGAGCGGGACGACCAGTCACAAAAGGGTGCCAGATGGTGACCCATAGCCCACCGCCCTCATAGGCCGCTTCAAACTCGGCCAGGTAGACTTCCATGGCTTTCTCCGGTGCGCTGATCGGCATGAGATAGCCAAAGTCAGGAGCGTGGGCGTAGTGCGGCCAGTCGTCCATTGTCCAGTCAATCGGGAGTTCGATGACACTCCCTTCTGCCGTCTGGAGCACATAGGGCTTTGTGTCTCCCATCAGACTTGAATCGTACATAAGCCCTTCCTGAACGAGCAGGTCGGTCGAGTAGTGTGAGTAATTTGCATACGGGGCTCGGCTACCGGTCGGCCGCTTGCCACAAAACTGTTCAATCACCCGGATGCTGCGTTGCAGCCAGTAGAGTTCCCCCTCGCGATCCTGGTCTCGGGCGCTCTCGTGCAGATAGCCGTGATGGGCGACCTCGTTGCCGCTCTCGACAACTGTCTGGACCGTGTCCGGATACCGCTCGATACACCACGCCGGAACAAAAAACGTCCCGTGTATGCCGTAGCGATCGAACACCTCGACGATGCGAGGAACGGCGACCTCGTCGTAGCGCAGCCAGGACAGCACGCCGACCCGCTTATAGGCGTCGGCGTGACTCAAATGCAGCGCGCTGTCCGTGTCCATATCAAAGCTGATTGCGGCCGCGCAGCGCGCCCCATGGGGCCAGGGAACCGGATTATCGAGGACTGCCATTGTCTCTCCTCCTCATCTGTTCTGCTGACGGTGTTTTGGCTGAGCCCAATCGGGGTCATCCTCAGTAACGAGTTCGGGGATCAAAAAGCGGAATTTACAGGTATTATCCCCGCGCGGCTTGACAGCGTCCCATCTGACAACAGCGCCCGGATGGTAGGATTCGACCAGACCCCGGTGGTTCTCCATGTCGAACATATAGCCGAGCGCAAGCCCTTTGCCGCCTTCTTCTGCCCAGACCTCGGCAAGGGGACAGTAGGTGCAGTCAATCTGAAAGATCCCCGGCGAGATATGTCGCTCCCCCCGATAGACAAAGATAGACTCAACCGGGTCACGTTCTTGAAGTCCGCCAAAAAACGATTTGAAATTGATGGGTATGCCTTCTTTGAAATGTTGTTCTCGGATCGCGGAGCCACGCTCCGCACCAAAAGCGTAAGAGGCTTCGCGGACCGCTTTCTCTCCGGATGCGTCGAACGCCTGAATTAACTCACGCGCGACGTACATCTGTAAGGCGGCAAAAACACCAATCGTGCGGCGAGTGAGCTGAATAACCCGAGCGGGTTGGGTGAAAACATCTTGGAGGGGAGTAGGCTGAACGTCCTCAGGTGCTCCTCTATAGGTCCAGGTAAGCTGCCACGGGGCGTGTGGGTCAAGCGAAATATCCGCATACTCCACCACGGTCGCCTCGTCATATCCCTCAGCAACGCCGGCAAGAAAATTGGGCCAAAAAAGCCCCAGAACTTCCCCGCTATCGCGCCTATAAAAATAATCGCTGCCTGGCACACAGGGGAAAATGACGGTCACACGGCTTGGGGTGCCTTGGAACTCAAAGGCCGCGTCCAGGGCAGCCAGGGCATAATCCCCAGTATCCCAGTTCCGCACGAGGGAGAGCGCGTCGCGTCCCTCAGCGAACGTTTCTGGACAATCACGGAGGTATTGACCTCGGTAATAGCCATAGCGCCGAAACCCTTTCTCCAGGATCGACAGCCCTTCCGCACCAAAACGTTCCGAAACCGCGCGAAACAGGGCTCGCAGGAAAATCCACTGGTATCCGTAAAAGGTTGCCATTGAGTTCACCAAGCCTGCGCGAGGCGTGTCGTCGTGGCCTGACATGACAGGTCTCCCTTCTCCCTGCTTTTGGTGGGGCATACGAAAAAAGCCGGGAATTTGCAAATCCGATGCAGTTGCTCCCTCAATCTTAGGGAGTGCCCTTTGGCCTAACTAGGGGAAAAGCACGGGACGAGGAGGCGTGAAGAACAGCCGTATCTCACCAGGGAGCCCCGAGATAAGTCACAACATCTCATAGAAACTCCCCTCGCCCGGAACGAACAATCGACTGTAAAAC
>WTHD01000244.1 GCA_011523265.1 Candidatus Binatota bacterium | reverse complement strand
ACTCGGGCTCACACGCCCCGCAGTTAATACAGTCCTCGGTGATCATCGTCGCCATATTGAACGGTTCTCCTTCTGCAAGCGGACCGGTGGCCGTAGCATATCAGTCCTTCATCTAACGGGTTTCCCCTGCTCGGTCAACGTGACCGGGGCTCTCCTTGATGACGTATTGACAGATATTGATTGCAGACCTAGTGTGTCTCCTCATTCTATTCTTGTACGGAGGAAACATGAAACAGAGATTTCTCTGGTTGGCGCTTGGAGTTTTTGCAGTCGGTTGTTTTATGGGGACGCCCGTCTGGGCGGATAGCCACGAGGCGGCTGAGCAGACGGCTGAAGCCACTGAGGAGACAATGCCCGAGGCCGCCGGGCCGATTGATATCAACACGGCGGACGCCGCCTCCTTGCAGACCCTGCCCGGTATCGGTGAAACAAAAGCCGCAGCCATTATTGCTCATCGCGAAGCAAACGGCCCGTTTGCAACTGTAGACGATCTGCAAAACGTCACGGGCATTGGCGAGAAGACACTTGAGAAACTGAAAGAGAAAATCACCGTAGGGGCCAGCGAATAACCGACGGCACCTGCGATGGAATAGCAGCGCAGCTGAACACTGCTGTCAGGGCGGCCTTCGGGGTCGCCCTTCTTTTTTGAGGATTCGTGTGGCGAATGCCTTAAAGAGTAAACCTGTCCTCCAACCAGACAAAAAATCCGGACGGGTCTCCTCTTTTTCCCGGAATGCCGAACTCGAAGCCAAGCTGACAACTCTGCCAACCAGTCCCGGCGTCTATAAGTTCACGGATCACACCGGCACCGTGATCTACGTCGGGAAAGCGAACAATCTGCGTGCCAGGGTCCGACAATACGCCCGCGGCGGGGACGGCCGCGCGCAAATCCGTTTTCTCCTCGCCCAACTGACCGATGTCGAGGTCATTGTTACCCAAACCGAAAAAGAGGCGCTGCTGCTCGAAGACACCCTGATTAAACAATTCCGGCCTCGGTATAATATTCGGCTCAAGGACAATACCTCCTATTGGCACGTAAAGGTCACCCAGCATGACCAGTGGCCACGTCTCCTCCTGACCCGCCAGATTGCGAAAGACGGCAGTAAATATCTGGGACCGTTCCACTCCAGCACGGCAGTCCAGGAGACCTTGGAAGTTATTCGCAGAGTCTTTCCCCTGCGGACCTGTACCGACACCGTCTTTCGTAACCGCACCAGGCCGTGCCTGGAATATCAGATCAAGCGCTGCCTCGGTCCCTGTACCCTGCCGGTCGATCCCGAAGACTATCAGCACCAACTGAAAAATGCTCTGCTGCTGCTTGAAGGCAAAAGCACCCAACTGATAGACCGCCTCACCCGGCAGATGAACGAGGCCGCTGACGCTCTCCGTTTTGAAGAAGCCGCCCGGCTGCGGGATCAAATCCAGGCCATGACAAAAACCGCGGAAAAGCAGCAGGTCGCCACCCCCCTGGGGAACGACCAGGACGTGTTCGGCCTATATCGCGAAGGCGGGCTGATCGAAGGACAGGTCTTGTTTGTACGCGGCGGGAAACTGGTTGGCAATCTGGCCTATAGTTTTACTGACAATGAGTTCCCCGACGTGGAGGTCGTGGCTGAATTCCTGAGCCAATTCTACCAGGGCGGCCGATTTATCCCCGACGAGATTCTTGTCCCCGTCGTGCTCGACGATGCCGACATCCGGGCGGAACTCCTCTCGGAACGGAAGGGGAAAAAGATCAGCCTGCTCTGTCCGCAGCGAGGAGCCAAACTGCGGCTGGTGGAAATGGCCCAGGAAAATGCGCGTCACAGCTTTGTCGAAAAGCGGCGGGGAGAAGAACATAAAGAGAAAACCCTGGAGAGCCTCCGCCGTGCGCTGCACCTGCAAAACGCGCCAAAGCGGATTGAGTGTTTCGATATCTCGAATACCCAGGGCAGTCTCTCCGTCGGTTCCATGGTTGTCTTTGACGAGTGCGAGCCGGATAGGAACCGCTACCGCCGTTTTCGTATCAAAACCGTCGAAGGGGCGGATGATTTCGGCATGATGTATGAAGTCCTCACCCGCCGCTATCAGCGTGCCTTGGCGGAACACGACCTGCCGGACCTCCTCATGGTGGACGGCGGTAAAGGCCAACTCGGCGTTGCCGTCACGGTGCTGCAAGAGTTGGGAATTACCGAGGTCGATGTCATTGGCCTGGCCAAGATGCGGACCGAGCGGGACCCGTTTGCCGACGAGGTCGCCCATTCCTCCGAGCGCGTCTTTCTGCCCGGTCGCAAGAATCCGGTCGTGCTCAAGCCCAACGCGACTGCGCTCTTCCTGCTGCAACGTATCAGGGATGAGGCCCACCGCTTTGCCATTACTTATCACCGTAACCTCCGTGCCAAAGAGCGGCTCAGTTCGCCGCTTGAGGCGATTGCCGGCGTTGGCCCGGCCAAACGCAAAGCGCTCTTACGGCATTTTGGCAGTCTTAAACGCGTGCGCGCCGCCGCACCCGAAGCGCTGGGCCAGGTCGCGGGGATTACCCCGGTCCTGGCGGAAAAAATACACCAGCACTTACGGGCACACCCCGCTCCACGCTAACCGAGCCGACCTATCGTCCGCGCACTATGTCTCGTCAGCCGTCCTGGCAAGCGTCTCTCGCATGTCTTCGCCTAACGGGCTGGCTTGAGCGGTCGATCCTCATCCATCTTGCTCTGGTGTATCTCTTGGGCCAAGCCGGTGTGGCCTGGGGCTGGCAAGCGGCTGCTCCCCTCTGGCTGGGCGGACTGCTGACACTCAGCGCGGCCAGTTGGATCATAGGCGGGTTCCGTCTGGCCGCCTTGGTCAGTCTGCTGAGCGGTGCTTTCCTGGCCGGTAATCTCACCCTCCAGCGAGTCTACGCTCCCGATTTTCCCGCGCACCATCTCCGGCAGCTTGCCTTACCCCAAAAAATCACACTCGAAGGCTGGCTGTTCCGGGAACCGGAACGGGGTCCGGCCCGCGGCCGGTTGTATCTTGAGGCGCAACGGATCTGGCAAGACGGGCAGTCACGGCCGGCAACGGGCAAGGTGCTCGTCACCGTTCGTCATCTCCAAGGTCGCTGGCAATACGGCGACGTGTTGCGGCTCCCGCTTAACCTCCGCGCCCCGCGCAATTTTCATACGCCGGGTAGTTTTGATTATGCGGGCTATCTGGCCCGGCGGGGTCTCTATCTCACCGCTTTTGTGTGGGATGACCGAAAAATCGAAAAGATCGAGCCGGACAACAGGACCGGTACCGGGTTGCGTCATCGGCTTGAACACGTTCGTCGGACAGTAGGCGCATTCTTTGACGCGCACCTGTCAGCTACGCCGGCGGCCATTCTTCGCGCGCTGATTATCGGAGATAAGAGTGGGCTCGATTCGGAGTTGCGCGACAGCTTCACGCGGGTGGGTGTTGCTCACGTACTTGCCATTTCCGGGCTCCACATCGGCTTGGTTGCAACCCTGGCGTATGGAGCCTGGTGGTGGCTCCTGGCGCGGAGTCAGTATGTGTTGTTGATGTGGTCGGTACCCAAACTGGCCGCGCTCTTCACGTTGCCGATCGTGCTGCTGTACGCCGGACTTGCCGGCGGCAGTGTTTCAACCTTGCGAGCGGTCATTATGGTGACGGTCTTTCTCACTGCGCTGCTGCTGGACCAAAAAGAGGAGGTCTTCCGCAGCCTCGCCCTTGCCGCTCTGATCGTGTCTCTAATTTGGCCGGGAGCCATCTTTGACATATCTTTTCAGCTTTCCTTTGTGGCTGTCCTGGCCATTTTTCTTGGTCTGTATCGTTTCCAGTCCTGGTGGGATAATCGAGACGAAACGCAGGCGGTCGACCTCTCCCTGTGGCGACGGCGACTCCGTCGCTGGGCGCTCCTCTATGGCCTCGTCTCTCTCAGTGCGACAGCTGGTACGCTCCCGCTAGTTGCGACCCATTTTCATACTGTCCCACTGGTTGGATTTGTGGCCAACCTGCTGCTGGTACCTTTCCTGGGGAGTGCCGCCGTGGTGTTGGGTCTGGCTACGGCAGCGCTGGTGTTTATTCACACGGGCGCTGCGGCCCTGGTCGTGTGGTCTGCCGGAGCCGTGGTCTCGCTCGGTGTGTGGATGGTCGAGGCCATTGCCGCTTTGCCCTTTGCCGCTGTTCACTTGGTGACCCTCACGCTTTTTGAACTTCTTTTGTTTTATACCTTCTGTGTTTCCCTCCTGTTCTCTACCCGCCTTCAGCCATCCGGGTTGCGGCGAGTCTTTTTCTCCTGCCTGTCCATTCTTGTACTCTGTGACGGTCTGTATTGGCTGACCCAACGCTATTTTCAGACCGAGCTGCGGGTCTCTTTTCTCGATGTTGGGCAGGGTGATGCGGCCGTGGTCGAGTTTCCCGGCTCCCACGTCATGATCATTGACGCAGGTGGATTCACGAGTCAGACGTTTGATTCGGGTCGGGCTCTCGTTGCGCCTTTCCTGTGGCAGCGGAAGATAGGACGCATAGACACGCTGGTCCTCAGTCATCCCAACCTTGATCACTACGGCGGGCTGGAGTTTCTGGCCGAGCACTTTGGCGTCACAGCCTTCTGGTTCAACGGCGAGGAGCGGCCAGATAGTCGGCGCTTCAGGCGGCTGATAGCCACGTTGCAAGAGAACAATATCAAAACTCACATCCTATGCCGTGAGGCGCCAAACCGGGAAATCGGCGGAGTGCAGATCCAAATCCTACATCCGCCCTGCGGCCAGACCGGACTGGACACAAACGACGCCTCCCTTGTGCTTCGTCTCAGTCACGGGGAGGTGGATATTCTGTTTTCCGGGGATGCTGAGGCCGCGGGAGAACGTACCCTGCTCGTAACACCGACACAGCTTGAGAGCGAGATTCTCAAAGTCCCCCATCACGGCAGCCGCAGCTCAAGCTCCCAGCCCTTTCTTGAAGCCGTGTCACCCCAGGTGGCGATCGCTTCGCTCGGCTATCAGAACCGTTTTCGCTTTCCAGCCCCGGAGGTGGTGGACCGCTATGAGCGGCAGGGCACGACCTTGCTCAGAACGGACCAAGTGGGAACGGTAACGGTGCGGAGCGACGGGAAGAGTTATCGGGTTGAGACCTTTTTGCCCGAACTGTTTACCGTGCAAAACCTGCGGCAGGGCCGGTAGAAAAAACGTCCTCAAAACCGATAGGTGTAGCGCACCTTGAAGCGGCCCTCGCGGCCGATGGAGCGGAAGCCGCCCTCTTCGTCCAGCCAGCGCTGGTTGAAGACCAGAAAGATGTCGTTGCCCGGTTCGATAATCCAGCGGATGCGCGTGTTGATGCTGAACACGTCCGACACGTTGTCATACTGGATCAGACTGAACCAGGACAGATTGGGGTTGACGGCGATGTCCAGCCGCACCCGCAGCAGGCGTGTGACAAAATTACCCTCAGGCAGACGGACATCGCTCTGGAGATATTCCGGGCTCAGGAACAGGCGCGGGCCGGGCTGGAAATTGAGACGCAGGTTCCAACTGTCTCGCTTGCCGCTGTAATAGTCACCCCAGAAATGGGCCAGACTGGCCGACAATTTGCGTTTGTCCGCAGTCTCGGCCTTGACCATATAACGGCGAAAGGTGTAGCGGTCTGGCAGCAGCCGAACGCCGCGGTTGATCTCAAAATCTTCGGTCAGACGTTCCAACTGTTGCCAGGCCCGAAACAGGAGCGTGTCGCCGCTCTCGAAGCGCCACTCACAGGGAAAGACGATGTTGCGGGTGAGGAGACGGTCCGTGGACTGGTCGGTAATATAATTGCCGTCAAAGGCACAGGCGACCTGCCGCGTACCCCAGCGCCCAGGCCGTGGGGCCGCCTGGAGGAACCAGCCAAAGCGTCGAATGCCCGTGCGCGGCACGAAGCCCATGCTGGCCTCAAAATCCCGTTGCACCTCACGATAGGTGCCGAATATCGTCCAGGTATCGTTGGGCAGATTGATCTGACTGCCCCAGGCCCAGTTCTTGCGCGCCGTGGGACGAAAACTCTTTAACACAAACGACGATACGGTGAGGTTGCGCCTGCCCAGAAAGCGGGTTGATTTATACAGAAAGTCATGCCCGTAGAGGCCGGTCGCGTCCCCGTTCTCCGGTGTCCGGCGGGTCGCAATCAATCCCACCGAGGCCTGTTCTCCGACGTCGCGCTTGAGCCGGATCACACTGAAATTCTCGCCCGGTATGGGGTCGCGTTCCTGAGTCTGGGCGCTGAGTATTCCCAGGGAATACTTGCCCACCCGACCGCTGAGTTTCGCGCCGCCAATCAGATCAACCGGTTTGCCGTCATCGGCAATGCCGACCCGCCGGCTGAAAAAGGGGATAATCACCAACGGCCCCGAGGTCGGGGTCAAACCGTCCACCGCAAAATTGGGCGCATCCTCCAGAAAGAACTGCCGCTTTTCGGGGAAAAAGAGGGAAAAGCGCGTCAGATTGACCTGTACATCGTCCGTTTCGGCCTCGGAAAAGTCGGTATTGAGCGTCAGGCTGAGCGTCAGGCCGGGGGTGGGTTTGTAGAACAGGTCAAAGCCCGGCTTAAAGGACGTAGCATCGCGACGCACCTCGGTGGTCATAAACGGAGAAAAATCGAGCCCCAGACCCTGGGACCTGTCGCGCAGTCCGGTGAGTCGGCCCGCGCGTGAGACCCGGTTGAAGTCCAGGCTCTGGAGGTAGCCGCTCCAGACCGTTTCCTCGTTCACCCGCTTGATGATGCGCTGGACATTAAAGCCCCAGCTCGACTGTCCTGGAGCATAGCTGAGGGTCTGAAACGGAATTTCAAATTCCGCGCTCCAGCCGCTCGGCGAGCGTGCGGTCTTGACGTTCCAGATACCGTTCCAGTCCCGGTTTTCGGTCTCCCCCTCGTCTCCAATGAGTTCATCCACCCGCGCCCCAACCGAGTTGGTTTGAAATTTGAACGCGTTGCGACGATCCGCAAACGTATCGAACAGAAGCGTCACCCGATCATCCGCGGCCAGGTCCGCGTCCCGGTTGAAGCGGGTGGCAACCGCGGCACCCGGGTCCGAGTCGTGACAGATCACCCCAACATAGAGATGGGTCGCCGTGTACAGGACGCGCACCTCGGTCGGTTGGGAGGCCGGGGCGCCTTCGTCGGGCTCGCGCTGGCGGAAGTCGCTGCCGACCGGCGCGCTCTGCCAGACCGGTTCGGTCAGCCGACCGTCGAGGGTGATGGAGTAGGGAGTGCGCACGGCCTGCAACGCGACCGGAGCAAACACCGAGACTTCCATATCCTCAAGAGGGATAGGCTGAAGGGTGCTCCCGGACTGCGACACCGGCGTATCAGGGCTGGCCGATCCGGCCAGTGCCAACACGGTCAGGGTCGCGATGAGCAGAGATATGCGCGGATTCAAAAGAGTAAACGTGTCCTCCAATAAACACGAGATGCTGGATACGTTTACTCTTCGTCGTCTTCCTTGAATAGCGCATCGCGCCAGTCGAGCGCGGCGCGCAGGCCTTTTTCCTTCCGAATCTGGTTGAACGTTTCCTGCTCTTGCGTCCGGGTGGTGTCAAACATGACAACCAGATCAAGATTCTGGTAGATGCTGTTCAGAAAGCCCATGTTCTCATACGCCCGGTTAATGGCGGCCTTGTTAAATTTCACCCCGACCTGAGCGATCTTTACCAGCTTGCGGGCCGTCTTCTCGCATTCACGCATGAGCTGGTCGTGCGGTACGACACGGTTGATCATGCCCAGGCGTTCGGCCTCGTGGGCGGAGATCATTTCCCCGGTCAGGAGCAGTTCCTTTGCCTTGGCAAACCCGACGCTGAACGGCGTGACCAGGACCGGGGGGCCGGTCCCAAACCGGATTTCCGGCTCACCCAATACCGCTTGCTCGGAGGCAATTTTAATATCGCAGAGCTGGGCGAGTTCACACGCGCCAGCCAGGGCATAGCCGTTAATCGCGGCGATGTACGGTTTGCTGGAATGCCAGATCTTGAGAAAAATCTCGATATTGTACTTCAGATCAGACCGCCAGCTATCCGCGGAGCGGTCGTAGAGCTCGGGCTCGCCCTCTGGTGGGGCGATATTGAACCCCGCAGAAAACGCCCGGCCGGCGCCGGTCAGAATCACGACCCGGATATCGTCATCCGCCTCAATTGCATCAAGCGCCTCGCCCAGTTCGGCCATTAACTCCTTGCTGAATGAATTGAGCTTCTGCGGCCGGTTGAGGGTCAGATAGCCGATGGCATCTTTCTTCTCGAATATCAGGTTCTGATACGTCATAGCCCCTCCTCATTTGACAAACCATAGCGAACTCGACCGAACAGTCTAGCCCATCCCTCTTGCCCTCGGCTATGAAAATCTCCAGACTCGATCACACGAAAGCCTGGAATCATGCTGACCTCAGACCTCCTGCTGACGCGGACCGAAGGCCCGTACCTCTATCCACGCTATGTGCGGACCGATGCGCCGCGCTTTACCCGGATGGCCGAGGAGTTGATCGCCATCTATGCCGCGCATCAGGGAAAACCCAGACGGGAGCTGACCGTGGCGCTGAATCAGTACGCGGAAGACCGGACCGACTTTCGTATCCAGCGTGGGCTGGCCAAGCTGCTGCGCGACGATCGGTGCGAATTTGAGGAGCAGGCGGTGGCCCCGCCGCTGGAGGTCCGCCGCCGCCTGTTCACTTTAGCTCGCGAAAATCATCCCGTTGTCTTGCAGCCCGACCATATCCATCCCGTGACCAAAGACGAACTGATGGCTGAGGTTGCGCGCGAGTATAAAGCCGAGCCGGAACAGATTGCGTGGGCGCTCTACGCCGATTTGGCCGAAAACCATATCCTGACCCACTTTGATCCGCCCGAGCCGGTGTGGTTGCTCCAACGCTATAATGTTGCCCTGGCGCAGGCCCTGCTGTATCGCTGCGTTCGGATGAAGCTGTCGGTCTTTCGGAATATTCCGAGCCGTTACAAGCAACTCTTCAAGTTCATCAAATTCTATCAGCTCATGCACGCCATTGAGGGCGATCTTGACAGCGGCTATGAGATCCTGCTGGACGGACCGGTCAGCATGTTCCGCCTGTCCCAGAAGTACGGCCTCAAGCTGGCCGTCTTCCTGCCGGCCTTGCTGCTGTGTACCCGCTGGAAGATGGAAGCCGATATTGTCACCGCCGCGGGCGAGCATCGCTACTTCCCCCTCGACGAGAGTGCCAATCTCGTCTCTCACTATCGTGACAGCACCATGTATGACTCGCTCCTCGAAAAGACCTTCGCCGAACGTTTTCACGCGACTGAGAGCGGCTGGAAGATTGAACGGGAGGTAGCCATCATCAATCTGAAAGAGACCGTTTTTATTCCGGACTTTGCCTTTCGGCACACGGATGGGCGCACCGCGCTCATGGAAATCGTGGGCTACTGGCGGCCGGAGTACCTGGAAAAAAAGCTCATGAAGCTGCGCCGTTCAGGCCGGCAGGACATGGTGATTGCCGTGTCGGCCAATCTGAACGTCAGTCAAGACGACTTTACCGATGTTCCGGGCAGGGTGTTCTTTTTTAAGAATCGGATTAATCCCAAAGAAGTCATCACTCGGCTTGAGCAGGTAGGACGGGATGCCCGTCACGAAACATAGAGGAGGAGAATCCCATGTCTGTCATCGCGTATGAAAAACGTGAGCGGATCGCTTATGTCACCATCCAACGCCCGGAAGCCATGAACGCGCTCGGGCCTGAGCACAATCAGGAAATCGTCGAAGTCTGGACGGACTTTCGCGACGACCCGGATGTCTGGGTCGCTATCCTCACCGGGGGTGGCGAGCGGGCCTTTTGCGCTGGGGCCGATCTCAAGACTTACACGCCGAGTATTGGCAGTGGGAATCCGTACTCGGTCAGACAGGTGGCCAATGGTCCGGGCTTTGGCGGCATTACCCGGGGGCTCGAAATCTGGAAGCCGATTATCGGGGCCGTCAATGGCTACGCCCTGGCCGGAGGATTAGAACTGGCGCTGGCGTGTGATATCCGCGTGGCGTCGGACAACGCCCAGTTCGGCTGCTCTGAGGTCAAGCGGGGGTTTCATCATTGCGACGGTGGAACGGTCCGTCTGCCGCTGATCGTCGGCTTGGCCAATGCCCTCAAGATGCAGCTCACGGGAGAGCCGATTGACGCCCAGGAGGCCCTGCGGATCGGTCTGGTGAGTGAAGTCGTGCCCGCCGCGGAACTCATGCCTACCGCCGAGCGCTACGCCCGGACCATTCTGTGCAACAGCCCGCTGGGCGTGCGGTCGGCCAAAGAATCCATGCTGCGCAGTCTCGGCCGCGTGCTTGAAGATGCCCTGCGGTTTGAGAACATCTTATTCTCGACGCTGACCCAGACCCAGGATTATACCGAAGGCCCGCGCGCGTTTGCGGAAAAGCGCGAGCCCGAGTGGAAAGGACAGTAAGTACGGGAGTTGCCTGCTCTGGCGCAGCCTAGAGCTTGTCTGCCGCTCGCAGCTCTTTGACCTGGGCCTCCTGCACAATGGCGCCGTCTGCGTACAGCGCGGCGACTTGCTCCTCCGAATAGGCCAGGCGCTCCTGCAATACCTCCTCATTATGTTCGCCCAGGAAGGCCGCACGAAAGGGAATCTCGACGTTCGCGTTGGAAAAATGAAAGGGCGATTTGGCAATCGGAGTCGGACCGAGCAGCGGATGCGGCACGTCCTGAAACAGTCCGCGTGCCTTCAACTGGGGGTGAGCCGCAGCGCCGGGAATATCCAGGATCGGTGCGGCCGGTACGCGGGCTTCGGCCAGAATTTTCAGGGGCGTCTCGTCGTCCTCAAAGGTCTGGAGCCAGTCTTCGATATGTTTCCGAACCTCCACGCTGCGCTGGACCCGGTCTTCCATGGTGGCGTAGCGTTCGTCCGTCGCCAGTTCAGGCTTGCCTATCGCCTTGGTGAGGGCCGGCCATTGATGCCCGGCAACGGCAAAAACGAGATAGCCTTTTTTTGCCTTGTACACGCCATAGGGGCACACAT
>WTHD01000536.1 GCA_011523265.1 Candidatus Binatota bacterium | reverse complement strand
GGGTTGCGGGCATAGCCGAACTCGCTGGTTTCCGCCGAAGGGGAGAGCGCGAAACTGTCCATATTGAGCTTACCGACGATTTCAGCGCCCGCGTCCAATAACCGCTCCACCACGGTTGCATCACAGTCCGGCACATAGCCTTCCGCAAGCCGGGAGCCGTTCGTCAGCGGAATGCCGGCCACGGCGATGTTGTCTTTCAGGCCGATTTTCTTGCCGGCGAGGATACCGTCGGGCGCGCCAGTGACCCGACACTTGCGAATAAAAATATTATACGGATCCTCTTCCGGCGTCGGCCGATAACCGGGGTCGCGGTCGGTGTATCGAATCGGCCAGCGTGGCTGCGGGAGGTCGTCCAGACGATCCAATGTACTGAGCAGGCCTTCGCTGAGTTCCTCAAGGTCGAGGGCTTCCTGGGGGGTGAGGCGGAGAAAGGACAGCTCGGCTAAATCGGACAGTTCTTCCGCGGTCGGCCGTCTGATCTTTCCGGTTGAACGGAGGCGTCGCATAAGGTTGGTCCTTGCTCGGCTTATTTTGCGACCAGCGCGCGGCGTCGCAGGGTTTCGTCGGTATCGATGGTCATGCTGTCCGGCTGGATCACGACACCGTAGTCACGCTCGGCGCTGTCTAGGGTGATGAACTCATCCAGGACGTCGTCGAGGACTTTTTGCGGGTCGCGGGCAAAGGGGTTGCCCCAACCGCCCCCGCCACCCTTAAAGGTGGAAATGATCGAGCCCGGCGGCGAGGGGCGATTCGCGGCTGACTCCAGGACTTCTTCCTCATGCTCCGTACCCCAGTTCAGGACATAGCGGCTGCTCGCACCGTTTTTTCCACCGGCAAAGCCGGGCGAGGAGTGACGGACGCCTGTCAGCGCCACGTTGATGATGGAGGTATCCCGGACGCTTTCGCGCTTCATGGCAAAGCCCGGCACCCCGCGCCACTGCCCCGGAGCGGCCGTATCACCAACGTATTCATACTGATGGTAGAAAAAGGGGAATTGAATCTCGCTCATTTCAACCGTGGAGTAAATCAGTCCACACATGGGGGCCGGCCAGCCGCCCCAGCCATCCTGACCCTGGGCCCCGCCAGCCGCTACGAGCGTATTCCCGTACTCAATGGTCACAAACATCTCGCCATAGCGAGAGTCATGCCCGTAGGTGGTGCACAGACAGTAGTTGAGCGACACCGAGCCGACTTTGTCGGGAATGGCCTGCTCCAAGGCTTGCATGGTTGCCGTGCCGACATCGCCGCCGATCACGACCGTGCTGAACATACACGGGGCTGGTGGGAGCGGGTTCACGACGGTGCCCTCCGGTGCGGTAATGGTCACGGCTCGAAACACGCCGGAGTTGATCGGAATGTCTTCGGGCAGCACCGAACACAGGGCGGTATAGACCCACGAGGCCGTATTGCCAAACGGACTGTTCACAAAGCCCGGTGTTTCCGGGCTTGAGCCGCTCAGGTCAACGCTCAGATCAGAGCCTTTGATGGTGACGGTTGTTTTCACTTCGACATCGTAGTTGCCCAGACTGTCGTGATCCAAAGTCGCGCTGCCCTGGTATTCTCCGTCCGGCCACTTGGCAACCTCGGCCCGAAAGCGTTTTTCCGCATAGTCGAGCGTGTATTCAATGCTTTCGTTGACCACATCCCCGCCATACTTGGCGAACAGGGCGTGGATGCGCTGCTCGGCCAGATTGCACGCTCCGAACATGGCGGCCAGATCGCCACGCAACACATGGGGAATGCGGGAGTTGGCCAGGATCCAGTCGAGTACATCCTGGCGCAGGACGCCCTTCTCGAAGAGTTTGATCGGCGGGATACGCAGGGCTTCCTGCCAAATATCCTTGGCTTCGGGGTTATAGCCGCCAGCCACCGGTCCGCCAAAATCGGCCATGTGGGCGCGGACCGAGGGAAACAGCACCGGCTTGCCGTCAAAGAAGACGGGTTTCATCACGGTCCAGTCGGCGTGATGCGTACCGCCGTAATACGGGTCGTTCAGCATGACGATATCGCCTTCGTGCAGGTCGTCCTGAAACGACTCCATCAGGGCTTCAACCGACAGGATGGAGGCAAAGATATGGACGGGAATCGCCGTCGCTCGGGCGACCAAGCGCACATCGCTGCCATCATAAAAGAACACCCCGGTCGAGTAGTCGTGCACTTCGTTGAACAGCGGGTGCACGGCCGTACGCTCAACCGTTTTACTCATTTCTTCAGAGATGGCCTCTAAGGAATCCTTGATCACCAGGGCGGTAATGC
>WTHD01000376.1 GCA_011523265.1 Candidatus Binatota bacterium | reverse complement strand
CATGAAGATGGCGACAGGACAGTTGCCGAAAGACCCGCCACCGAAACAGAAACCGAAGAAGAGACAAAAGAAAAAGTAACCCCTCTATATTTCAAAAGGGTGCACCACCAGGAATCCAGGCTCTTTGTCGCCGGATAAGCCCTTCGACTTCGCTCCGCTACGCTCAGGGCGAACGTGAGGTCGTTTGTGCTGAGCCTGTCCTGAGCCAAGTCGAAGGGCGTAGCCCGCAAGGGCGGAGTCGAAGCATGGATGCCGGCTCACGTCCGGCATGACGAGAGAATACGCTATCCCACGATGACGTGTTCGCGGGTAATGATAAACGGCAGTGTGGTGCCATCGATAAAATTGGCTTCATCCGCCCGCGTTGCCGTATATTCGGGTAGGGTCGCTGAGGTCCGCATAGCCTGCGTGTCAGCAAACCAGGTAATGGCCACCCCGTCATAGACGGGCGTTTTTCCGGCCTTATACGCGGAGAGCCGGGTATGGCTCTGCACATAGCGCCTGACTACCGGAATGGCCGCCCCGAGCGGGCCGTGAACTTCCCGCCAGTGTTGCTGAAACGCCTCAATCGAGAGGTCGGCCCGATGGGTGACAAACTCCATATTCTTGACCGCGTTGGGCGGGACACTCTCAGCCTTAATCGTATGCTCCTGGGTGATAATGCTGCCCATGCTTGAGAGGTCGATGAAATTCGGCTCGTCAGCCCGAACCGCGGCGTATTCCGGCGTATCGGCCTGGGCCCGCAGCACCTGGGTGTCCTCGACCCACACCTCGGCCACGCCGTCATAGACCGGCTCTCTCTTGCGGTAGCCGGACAGCAGCGTATGCGACTGCACATAGCGCTGAATGCCCGATAACTTGACGACCACGTCGGCATGTTTCGTCCGCCAGTATTCCTGGAAGGCTTCGACCGACATGCCCGGTTTGCGCTTGAAAAATGACATGAGTTTGATCATACCTCACCCTTTCCTTGGTAGATGCTACGTGTATATGCACTGCCTTTCCCTTACCTATTGGACACCACTGCCGTCGGTCAAGCCAATCCCTTCGCATTGAGTCTGCCGGACCAGGCGCGTATAAGAGTTGAGCGTTCCATCGAATGCGGCGGAATGACATAAGGAGGCGACATGATTTCGGTCGGCTATGTTCCCGATACCCACGGTGGCCCGTATCAACAACCGGAACCCGACCCGGAGCGTTCGGCCGATTTTGCCCAGCAATTGCTCAACGAGGCCGAGCAGGCGGAACAGGCCGGCTTTGACGCCCTGTTCGTGCCCGAACGACACGCCCGCACGGAATGCATGTTTCCCTCGACCCTGACCCTCATGGCCGCGCTGGCCGCCCGTACCGAGCGGGTCAAGATCGGCTCCTACGTCATCATGCCGCCCCTGTATCACCCGGTCCATCTGGCCGAGCAGGCCGCTATGATTGATGTTCTGTCGCGCGGTCGCCTCATCATGGGCCTGGGCGTGGGCTATCATATTGATTACTTCAACCATTTTGGCGTATCGATTCGGCAACGCGAGGGCCGCTTTGAAGAGTGTCTCGACATCATGCACAAGGCCTGGACCACACCGGGGCCGGTTGCCCACCACGGCCGGTATTACGACTACGACGCGATCCACATTACGCCCAAACCCTACCAGAAACCCCGCCCCCCCATTTGGATCGGCGCGTTTGGCCCGAAATCCATCGCGCGGGCCGGGCGCTTGGGCGACGTCTGGTCGATGGCGCCGTTTTTTGACACCTTTGACACCCTCAAAGGCCAACTGGAAATCTATCAGGAAGCGGCCATCAAGGCCGGGAAAACACCGCAGGTGGCGCTGTTGCGGGACGGCTGGCTGGCCTCCAGCATGGAAGAAGCCGAAGAGACGTTTGGCCGGCTCTGGCTTGAGGAGTGCAAGTTTTATCTGCGGATGGGCATGCTCACGCCGACCAAGGATTTTCGCTCAGAAGCGGATTTCACCCTGGATAAGGTCCGCCCCTATCTGGTGATAGGCACCAAAGACGACTGGCTCGAACACCTCAGCCTGTGGCAAAAAGAACTCGGGGTCGAGCATTTCGTGCTGCGCTGCCGGGTGCCCATGGGGCCCAAGCCGGAGCAGGTCAGCGAATGCATCCAACGGCTGGGCGAAGAAGTCTTGCCCGCCCTCAGGACGCTGGCGTAAACGGCCCCAGTACAAAACGAAGAGAGGACGCATATGGATTTTCAATACACGCCTGAACATGACGCCTTTCGGGGCGAAGTCCGCAACTGG
>WTHD01000331.1 GCA_011523265.1 Candidatus Binatota bacterium | reverse complement strand
GGATTGGGGTCGTCAGGCTCCCGGCCGGTGTCCGCCGAGTCGGTCAGAAAGACAATCTCGGCCAGAAGACCGGTCACGAGAAAGAGAAGGACGGCACTGCCCCAGTAACCAATGTGGAGAGCATAAAACGCGCCAATTGACATGAGGGCAGCGGCGATGGCGCACACGATGGACAGCCGAGGTGGGAGCCTCAGCGGCTTTTTATAGCGAGCCGGGAGAAGCCCGATCAGCAGCCCGAACGGGCCGATCAATAGACCTCCGATCAACCGGCCTTGCCACTCCC
Organism: Candidatus Binatota bacterium; assembly: GCA_011523265.1. Taxonomy (GTDB): domain Bacteria; phylum Desulfobacterota; class Binatia; order Bin18; family Bin18; genus Bin18. Next base: position 1,980 of record WTHD01000331.1, on the reverse strand, counting down.
GGCCCTTGCTGGCGGCAATGCAGGCCGACAGAACCGCGCAGAGGAGCCAGAGACCGATGAAGGCGAGGAGTTGCATTAGGGTTCATCCCCAAGAGGAACCCTTCCCCGACCCCTCCTCCTCAGTGAGAGGAGTCGGGTCGGAGCAACTGTCTTGAGAGACAATTATTCACTAAACTTCCAGGTGTTGTCTGCCGTACCGCTGATCTTCCAGCGCGGCACGACGATATTGGCCTCGTTGGTCTGCTCAAATTCGACTCTGACGGGCAGACCGATTGCCACGTCCTCTTCGTCGTCCAGCATGACTCCGCCGACACGGACGAGCGAGCCGTCGGCTTCGTGGCAGCCGTCCAACTCAATCAGGCCGACGACATAGGGGACCGCTTCGACAAATGCGCCCAGGATGGGCTGGGTCACGACGATATAGCTGTGGAGTACGCCGGTGCCGGCGGTCTCAAACCAGCCGAGGTCCATGGAGTTGCATTTATTGCAGGCCGGGAAGGGTGGAAACCACTTGTGGTCGCAGTCCTGGCACTGGCGTACGAGATATTTGTGTTCTTTGGTGGCCATCCACCATTCGACGGTATCGAAGTCGGGCATGATTGTGATTTTGCTGTAATCAATTGGACCAGGCATAGTGACGGCTCCTTTAGGCTGCAATCCCACGCAGAATGGCTGAGCTCGACATGGTTTCCGTTCCCCAACCGAGACAGGCCGCAATGCGCGCATCCTTCACTTGCCGACAGCCGGCCTGGCGGTCGTAGCTGTGTTTGCCCTCGGCCCAGCCCGGACAGGCGTCGTCGGCGCGATGGCGGAGTTGGCGGACGTTTTCAATCACCATGCTCACCCCGTGGGTATAGCCTTCGGACAAATGCCCCCCGGAGAGGTTGGACGGCAGCTCGTGGTCAATCTGCAAACGGCCGCCTTTCACAAACTCACCCGCCTCGCCTTTGCCGCAGAAGCCGTAGGCCTCAAGCTGAATGAGGGTGGTAAAGGTAAACGCGTCGTAGCACGAAATCAGGTTCACATCCTTCTGGCTGATTCCGGCCATACCGAACAGACGCTTGCGGCCGTAATTCCCGGCGACGTAGTGAATCTCCGGGCGCGAATAGTTCCAGGCTGAGTTGGGGGCCATGGTTCGCCCCGTCCCGCCCATAATGAAAACCGGCGGCTGACGCAGGTCATAGGCGCGTTCACGAGAAGTGACAATGAGACAGGCCGAGACGTCGGTTTCGAGGCAGCAGTCGAGCAGCCGCAGGGGTTTGACCACCCAGCGCGAATTCTGGTGATCTTCAATCGTGATGGGATGGCGCATGACCGCCTTGGGATTCAGGCTGGCGTGATAGCGATGGGCCACCGCAATTTCAGCCAGCGACCTGGTGGTCGTGCCGGTGTCGCGTAAATAGCGCATGGCGGACATGCCGAAGCGCTGGGCCGGCGAGGTCCAGCCCCAGGGCATCATGAACTGATTATCCTCGGCCGCCCGGGTTGGCGGCACCGGACCGCTGGGCGCTTGTCCGCCCATACGGCGCCCGGAGCGCCCGTTCATGGACCGGAAGATCACCATGGTTTTGCAATAACCGGCTTCCAGCAGGCCGATCGTATTGCCAATCAGCGCCTCGGTGCTCGACCCTCCGCCGAGAATATCGACCGAATAGTTGAGCCGCATGCCGAGCGATGTGGCGATATGATTCGAGGTGGTTGAATCTCCGGCTTGATAGCTGGTCATGCCGTCAATATCGCGTGGCTCCAGGCCGGCATCGGCCATTGCCTTTTTGACGGCCTCACACGCCATGGACAAGGTCGTGCGATTGGATGGGCGCATATGCGGCGTTTCTCCCACGCCGACAATGCAGTATTTGTCAGTCAGTGCCCCCATACTTCCCTCCTGTTCCCTGGTTTCAGTTCACACGATATTCCATCCCCTCCTGGGACGTGTGATGCATATTAGGGGGCATCCGAGAGGGAGCGTGTCGAGGATAG
>WTHD01000181.1 GCA_011523265.1 Candidatus Binatota bacterium | reverse complement strand
ATGGCAAAACCAATACCGCGATTCCCGCCGCCCTTGCCGAACATGGCGGGGTTAAAGCCAGCGACCTCGTCCTTTTCGTTACACAGGGGCCCCGCCGAATTGCCCGGGTTGATGGAGGCGTCGGTCTGGATGAAATCATCGTACGGCCCGGCCCCGATGGTTCGACCTTTGGCGCTGACGATGCCTGCGGTCACGGTATTACTCAGCCCAAACGGGTTGCCAATGGCCATGACCCAGTCACCGACGTGGACGTTTTCGGAATCGCCCAGAGTGGCGACCGGCAAATCCTGCTCGGTCTCAACCTTGAGCACGGCCAAGTCGGTTTTGGGGTCGCGGCCGAGGACCGTCGCCTGGTATTCGCGCTCGTCCGGGAGATTGACCATGATCTCGTTTGCGCCCTCGACCACATGATTATTGGTGATGATCAGCCCGTCTTTGCGGATAATGAATCCGGAACCGGAACTGCGACGCGGGATATCCTGGTGAGGGCGCGGGCCGCCAAATCCGGGCGGGAACGGGAATTGGGGACCAAACGGACTCCGTGGGCCTCCAAAACGATGGCCACGCTCGGAGGCTCTTTCGACTCCAACAACGCGCACGTGGACCACAGCCGGCGAGACGTGGTCGGCCAGTTCGGCAAATGAGGGCAATCCGGACGGCGTGACGGTGGGCCTGGGAGCTGTTGTTTCCGGCGCCGCTTGGACCACGTCCATCTGGGTCACCCGGCCCAAGGTAAAGCCCCCGAAGGCCAGGGAAACCGCCAGTGCTCCGATCACTACTTTTTTCTTCGTCTGCATCGTACTCCTCCTCTCATGAGCATTGCTGTGTTCTTTGACGTTCAGTATGGCAACTGTATATGAGAGAAAGATGAGACCAAGATTAAAGGTTTCTCATTTTCGGGGAAAAGCCGCTCTGGTCAGGCCGGACCGAGCAGTGTTATACCGGAAACCAGGCAGACATACCACGCAATCAAGGGGAAGAAGACTATGCAAAATGTCAAAACCGGCGGGGTTGAGATGATCCCGATTGATGGCAAGTATACGGTCTGGACCAAGCGCTTTGGCTCCGGGTCGATTCCTCTCCTCACCCTGCACGGCGGGCCTGGCTGCACGCATGAGTATTTTGAGTGCTTTGAGGACTTCCTGCCGCAGCACGATATTCAGATTATTTACTACGACCAGCTCGGCTCGGCCTATTCCGACCAGCCGGACGATACCAGCCTGTGGACGGTGGAGCGTTTTCGGGAAGAAGTCGAACAGGTTCGACGTGCGCTTGGGCTGGAGCACTTTTATCTGCTCGGCCATTCCTGGGGCGGGCTGCTCGGCATGGAGTACGCCCTGGCCTATCAGCAGCACCTCAAGGGACTCATTCTCTCCAATATGACCGCCAGCATTCCGGCCTATGTCGCGTATATCAACGAATTACGCGCCCAGCAGCCGCCCGAGGTCCTGCGCATTCTTGAAAAATATGAAGCGACCGAGGACTATGACGCCCCGGAATACGAGGAGACCCTGTTCACCCATGTGTACCGTCAGCATCTGTGTCGGCTCGACTCCTGGCCGGAACCGCTGGTGCGCATGTTCCGCAACCTGGCCAAGCCGGTCTATAACACCATGCAGGGCCCGAACGAGTTTGTGGTGACCGGCACGTTCAAGGACTGGGACCGCTGGGCGGACCTGCCCCGGATTCAGTGTCCGACCCTGGTCTCCGGCGCGCGCTTCGACACCATGCGGGTGTCCGAGATTGAACGCATGGGCGAGTTGATCCCCAACTCGCGCGTGGCCGTGTGTGAAAACGGCAGCCATTGCGCCATGTATGACGATCAGGAAGCGTATTTTCGGGACGTGGTGCAATTTATTCAGGACATCGAGGCCGGGTCGTTCTGACGCTCTTCCATACCTCACCGCTCGCCCGTGGGTACATCGGCGTAACCGGTTCGAGCTTGCCCGGGTTGTGAAAAGATCATACCCTCCCTGCCGCGAGGAGGATGGACACAATGGCCCACTTACTCATTGCCTTTAAGCGGAAAGATGGTCTCAGCCCGGCGGATTTCTCACGCCACTGGCGCGAGGTACACGCCCCACTCGCCAAGCGGATGCCCGGTCTGCGCGGCTATGTGCAAAACCACAGCTCGACCGTGGTGAGCCGGAGCCAAGCCTATGACGGTGTGGTGGAAATCTGGATGGACAGCGAAGCAGCCATCACCGCCGCCTTTCAGAGTAAGAAATATCGCGAAGGCGCGTACGCGGATGAGCCGAATTTTGCGGATGTCAAAAACGTGGTGCGGCTCGTCACCACAGACCATGTGCTGCGCACAGGCGAGGAACCCAACAGTCCCGAGCCGCGGGTCAAACGGCTGTCTTTTATCAAACGGAAACCTGAATGGGCCCGGGACGAGTTCTTTCGCTATTGGAAAGACGTGCACGGCCCACTGGCGCTCGCCCTGCCTGGTGTGCAGCGCTACGTTCAGTGCCACGCTCTGCCCTCGGCGTATGAGCGGGGCGAACCGCGGTACGATGGCGTGGCCGAGCTATGGTTTGAGACCCTGGGCGATCTGCACTTTGCCCTGGCATCGGCGGAGTACAAAGATCACGCCCAGCCGGACGGGGCAAAGTTCGTTGACCCGGCATCAACGTTCACCCTGATTACCGAAGAATATCGGATTGCGTAGCGTCCACATCGCCGGTTAGCGCTCTCTTGTACCAGGATTTTGCGGGCAGGATGCCCGCACTCCCAGGAGGAGCTTACACGCCTACGGGTCTCAGGTCCGGGACGGCAAGCGCACCACACCGGTGCCGAGCACGGACAGTTCGCCGTCCTGGTTTTTGGCGTTTTGCTGCACCTCGACGCAATGCTGGCCATCTTCCTCGAAAATCCGGGTCACCTCGCCGTTGATGAAGAGCGTATCGCCAACCGGATTGTGACGCCGTATCTTCACGGAAATCTGTCGCAGAAAGCCCCGGTCACCCATCCAATCGGTCAGATGGTGAGTCATCCATGAGGTGCGCTCCGGGCCATAGTCGTAGGCTTCCGGTGTGCCGACCCGTTGGGCGAGGTCGGTATCCCAGTGAACGCGCTCGGGCACGTCAGGAATACCAAAGCGGTCGGGAATACCCAGCCCGGGATGTTTTTGGAGCTGCTTCCAGGCCAGGCGGTTGGCTCGAATATATAACCCGCCCCAGCCCTGGGCGTAGGCGATAAAGCCGGTAACCGTCATCGGTCCCTTGACCATGGTCGGCAGACTGTCACCAACACTGACATCTTCGATATAGCGCGGTGTTGCCCCGCGCACTTCTTCCTGCGCGTACTGGGCGAAGATCTCGGCGATTTGCTCGCGGCTATAGCTGACCGGCGCCTGCTGTTTGACCTCGGTGTATTTTGTGCCGCGCTCCCGGGCGGTATCGCGCTCGGTGCGAAAACACCAACTATCGCCCTCGATCACCAGCTCATTGTCCTGGTTGTAATAATCAACGTGGTAGATCTGTTGAATCGCCCGCCCGGCAAAGCGCGTCTCATGCTCGACCAGGTCTTTTAGGTAGGCTCTGGTCGTAAAAGCATCGTTGCGGAATATGGGCTTATGCCAGGTCAGATCCGCACCGGCCCACATGGCGTGAATTCCCGGCAGTCCGCCCACATAGCCGCTCAGGACCCGATTGAGCGGAAAGACAAACGACGGCGGGGCGGTAATTGTGCCGTAGTGGGTTATGGCGGCATATTCCGGGTCGCACCACAGGGGGTTATCGTCCCCTATACCGTGCGCGTAGTGGCGGATGTTGTCGCGCGTGGCCTCATAGCACCACGGCTCCAAGGTGTCTTGGATAGGGACACGAATAAGCTTGCGCAGGGAATCCAGGGCTTCATCGGTGATAATGGCAAAGCGATGTTCTTGGGCTGACATGGACTCTTTTTTCTCCTGTGTGTCATAGCACTTGGGCCAGGTTATTTTGCCGTCACCATGTGGGATTTGCAGTATGAGCGCAAGCCGGGTTCTCCTGCTTTGCTTTGGGTACGTTACTGGTGCGTGAATTGCGGCAAGACCTGGGCGGCAAATAAACGCATGGACGCTTCGGCCTCTACCCGCTCCAATACATTGAAATTCACCTGCATTGAAGCAATATCAAAACCACCCACACTGGAGTAATAGTCTTTGATCTGCCGGCTGATAGCGTCAGGCGTGCCTATCCAGGCTGCGCCCTTCTCACGTTGCGTTTCAAAGGTTTCCTTGGACAGCGCGGCAATAATCTTGTCATAGTTGGGGTAGTCCGCAGATGACCGCCCTGCCAACCAGCCCGATGCACCGTCCACCAGAGATTTGAGATATGCATTCAAAGGGCCGCGGGCTATGTTGATCGCTTGCTCCTCACTGGCAGTACACAACATATGAAAGGCGAGCATGATACGGCCTGGCCCGGTATGGCCGGCCTGTCGACGTGCTTCACGATAACGACCGATCAGGTCGGCCATTTGGCCGCCGGCCAAGGGAATAGCCATCACATCGTAGCCCAGCCGTCCGGCACGCTCAAAGCTCGAGGGTGTCGCCAATGCAGCAAGCCAAAACGGAGGACGTGGAGTTTGAGTCGGACGGGGTAAAGAGGTGACATCTCTGAATTGGTGAAATCGTCCCTCGGCAGACACATGTTCTTCCTCAAGCAGACGCCGAACAAGTTCAAGCCCTTCTTCAAACCGCGCATTGCTTTCGTCTGGCGTGACCCCAAAACGCTCAAATTCATGCGGGAGAAACGCCCGGGCAAATCCGACTTCTAAGCGGCCATGCGAGATCGCGTCCAGCATTCCGATTTCACCTGCCAGCTTGAGCGGATGATTAAACGCCGGTAAGACCGCGCCGGTAATAAGCCGGGCTTTCGCCGTCCTCATGGCCGCCGCAGCCAGGAACAACAGGGGGTTGGGACTGTACCCTCCGTACGGGTGGAAATAATGTTCGACTGTCCGAATAGAGGTGAAACCCAACTCTTCACCCAATTGGCCGAGGGAGAGCGCGTCGGCCCAATACTCTTCTCCAGAGCGCTGGGCCGGACTGACGTCAGGAAAAAATTGCAGGCCGAATTCCATGGTTCGCAGTGTGTTCGCCTTATGCGTCCAGTGTCATTGGCTCAGGTGATGGAGAGACATGGCCGCTTTGTTGATTTTTCTCGGGCCGCGCGTTCCTTGTCAAAAAGGGAAAAGAACCGTTCCCGCACCCAACCTTGTTCGTCCGCATCGGGCGGCACCAGCAGGGCGACACTGACGCACGCCGCCGCGTTGAGCAGAAAGCCGACCAGACCGGCGTCAAAGATCAAGATATGCTTCCAGCCAGCCAGCAGCATAGCAGTCACGCTCAGGGTCCCAACGCCAATCCCGGCAAAGGCCGCCCGGCGCGTAAACCGCGGCCAGTACAGGCCCAAGATCAGGGGCAGATAGAGCTGCATCAGAAATTCAAACTTGATAATCGTGAGCTGCCACAAGGTGGTCATGGGCTGGAGCGAGAGCCCCATGACAAGCAAGAGGAGCAGCACGGTGAAAATCCTCCCCGCTCGGGCAATTTCATCCTCACTCGCGTTGAGACGAAAGCAATGCCGGTAGAGATCGTGGGTCACGATAGACGAGAGGGTGAGCAAGACGCCCGCCGCAGTAGACATGATAGCCGCCGCCGCGCCGATAAAGACCAGAACGACGACCCAGTACAGATTCTGGGCCTGCTGGCCGAGCAACAGACCCAGAATCTGGTCGGCCTGTATGGTTCCCAGCTCGTGGAATCGCACCACCCCGACCAGCCCGATCAACACAACGCACAGCATGATGAGGATGTAGTTGGGGATCATCATGACGACACTGCGCCGCAAATCGGCCTCGGTCTTGGCGGCATACACGCTCTGGATGATCTGGGGATACATGCAGCCCCCCAACGCAAAAACTACCGCATACAACAAATACGAACGTGTCAGTGTGCTATACGAGCCCGCGACCTCCACTTTTTCAGGCGCAACCCGAACCGCCTGCTGAATGACGTTGGCCAGCCCGCCTTCGGACGCGACCAGCACCACCGCGGCAATCACGATTGAGCCCAAGAGCAAACTGCCCTGCAACACCTCGGCCCAGACAACGCCACGCCAGCCACTCAGCAGCACATAGGCCAACATGACGGCGGAGATATACACGACCCCGCTGGTAAACGAATACTGGCCACCGGTGAATCCGACAAAGGCATGGCCCATGCCCGTGGCCTGGATCATCAGATAGGGAATCACCGACAGAATCAGGAAACAGGCGACGATGAGTCGCAAAGGCCGGCTCTGAAAGCGGTCGGCATAGAAATCGGCCGGTGTCAGGTAGTCATATTTCTTTGACAGGACATAGAGACGTGGCGCGTAGGAGAGAAAGCCTACCGCAATCACCACCATAAACGGCACCAGCAGAACCGACATCAAGCCGATCCGGTAGGCTTGCCCAGGCAGACCGAAAAAGGTGTTACCGCTGAATTTGGTCGCCAGCATGGCGAAGAACAGCACCAGCGCGCCGGTTGTTTTTCCACCCAGAAAATAGTCGCGGGCCACCCAGGTCTCACCCGACCGGTAGGCAAAAAACCCGATCAACAGATTACTCAGTAGATATACGGACAGGAGAACCAGGGCGCCAAAGCCCAGGCCGACCGTCTCAGCTGGACCGCTCATGTTCCTCGTCAAGGATGAAAGCGGCCAGGCGCCAGTGCCGGACCGCCACATACATGGTGAATCCGCCCAAGAGGAAGGAGCCCAACAGCGTCAACAGGAACCACAGCGGCAGGCCAAAGACGAGCGGCTGATAGGTGCCGACGAACCCATACGGCACACAGATAAACAGCAGCACAGCAAAGGTTGCCCATATCCAGGCACGGGCCGGTTCTCTGAGGGACGCTTGTGAGGGTTTCTGCATGACTCTTGGATACGCACGACAAGCCGGCGCGGACCGGTCCCCTACTCAAGACCGGAGTAGTCGAACGGCATAGGCTCGATATCGCCCGCCTGAATGGCCTTCAGGCGAGTATCTGAGAGCGGATAGCCGAATTGTTCGTTACGCATGTGGAGCCGCTGGATCAGAATCGTGCGGACCATATCAGCGACCTCGTCCCACTCCTCGGCAGACAGGGTCTGCTGCGCCAGCCCGACAAAGCCCAAATGCATATGCCCGATTTCGTCGTTATAGACCTGCTCACACGCCTTGGCGATGCGGTCGTTGAGCTCGCCCGTACCCGCCAGCCGCATACCCGCCACAAACATGCTGCAATATCCGCCCTCGGTAAAGCGCGAGGCAAAGTGACCCAGTTGTCCCCGCTGCTCCTTGCAGTCGTAGCGCAGCCGGGCGAGCGTGTCGTCCGCCTCCCAGCCGGTGAGTTGCTGCGGGTCCAGCCTGGTGCCGCTGATATAGTCGTAGATGTCGGCAAACAGGCAGTAGTGATAGAACTCGGAACGCAGGTCGTCGATGACGTCCAGGACCGTGTGGCGATCAACCTCACGGTCGATCTTGGGAAAGACGTCGTCCAGGTAGGCGACCGGTCCCTGGAAGAGGCCCTTCTTCTTATCGCCGATACCTGAGCCCCAGATCTCCTTGAAGCACTGCCGTTTGAGCCACAGTAGATCGGTCTCGTTCGTGCGCTGCGGACTCTGAAAATAGGTCCAGACGATTTCTTCCTCGCCGGCCCACAAGGGAGCGGCAAGCTCAACCAGCCGTCTGAGATTGTCGTGTATCGGCATAGTCTCAACGTACGCGCCCTGCCCAGCTAAGCGGCGTTTTTACTGGCGTCAATATGATCGCCCAGCTCGCAAATACCCTGGTAGAACAGCTTATCGGCCGTCAGCGCCAGTTCCATGCCATCCAGGACTTCCCGCCGCGCGGCCTCGGTCGTCACATGTTGGGCGATGGGCTCCCAGACCTTGCGGCCGGCATGATCGTCGTCGGCCTTGGTGTGGTAGGAGAAAAAGAAGACCTGCTCGTCGTTGAGATGAAAGGTGGCCTGCCAGGCTTCGGGCCGATAATTATGCTCGCCGGACATGGCCGTCAGCATGAACTCATCCACCGAAGTTGCCAGCCAGCCCGCAACCCAGTGTTTTGAGCGGGCAATATTCTCCCACACGTTCAAGGCCACATCGACCAGAGGCACGGCCCGGGTATTGTCCATTTCTTCATTGGTCAGACCGACGTTGCGTCCCATCTCCCACAACAGGGTGGTATGGGGCTGGGCGATCTCGTCATCAAACACCAACTCCTCCCGCATCTGCCCGATGGTCTTGCGGACAATGGCCAGGTCGGGACACCGGCTTATCCAGGCCGGCCGGATGACCGCGCTGAACAGCCGGTTGCGCAGAATATGTTGCAGGATGAAGGCCCGGCCCCGCCCCGGAGTCAGCGGCTCAACCAGCCAGGGCACCTCGGGGGCAATCTCAAGGGCGCGCTCACAAATGACATCAACAATGGAAGACTGTGACATGTTTGCTCCTCACTTGGTTTCTCGTCGCGGCTTCAGGGCTGGCCAAGCACGGCCACGCACGACACGGCCCCGGGGCCACCCACATTATGCACAAGGCCCAGCTTGGGGTCGGTGACCTGACGCGGACCGGCTGCCCCTCTGAGTTGGGTCACAATCTCATACACCATGCGCACCCCGCTCGCGCCGATGGGATGGCCAAACGACTTGAGCCCGCCGCTGGGGTTGACCGGGATATCGCCGTCCAGGGCGGTGCGGCCTTCTTCAATCAGCTTCGCCCCTTCGCCTTTTTGGACAAAGCCCAGGTCTTCATAGTTGGAAATTTCCGTCCAGGTAAAGCAATCGTGCACCTCGGCGACATCGATCTCCTGCAGCGGGTCGGTAATGCCGGCCATGGCATAGGCCTGCGCCGAGGCGTTCTGGGTGGCCCGAAAACCGAGATAGTCAAAATTCGGATCCATGAACGGTCGCCCGCTCGTCACGGACAGCCCCACCCCTTTGACCAGGATATGATCGGCCCGATATTTTTTCGCCAGATCGGCCCGACACACCACGGCCGCGGCCGCGCCATCAGTCGTCGGGCAGCAGTCGTACAACCCAAACGGATAGGCCACAATCGGCGCCGTCAGAACGGCTTCCGGGGTGACTTCCTTTTGCAGGTGGGCCTTGGCGTTAAGCGCGCCGTTGCGGTGGTTCTTGACGGCCACTTTGGCCAGGGTCTCACGGGTCAGGCCAAACTCGTGCATATAGCGGGTGGCGGCCAAGGCGAACAGGCCCGGAGCGGTTGAGCCGTCGTGATATACGGATGCACCCCCTCTCGGGCCAGGCCGCGCCCAGGGCGATCCTTATATTTTTCAACCCCCAAGACCAGGGCTGTGTCATACATGCCGGAGGCGACCGCGAGGACGGCGTGCCGAAACGCATCAGTCCCGGTCGCGCAAAAATTTTCTACTCGCGAAATCGGCTTGTTGTATAAGCGCAGCGCATCACCCAGGGAAACCGCGGCCTTGCCGTGTCCCTGCGCCGGCGAGTAGGTGCCAAGCCAGGCGGCATCGATCTCTTCCGGGGCAATACGGGCGTCATGAAAGGCCGCGTACGCCGCCTCGGCCGCCATATCTTCATAGCCCTGATCAAAATTATCGCCGAACTTGATACAGCCAACACCAATCACCGCGACGTGGTCTTTCAGTGATGTCCCCATCTGCGTGTCCTCCCTTACCGGAAAGAGTAAACGTGTCCTCCAAACAAGCAGACAAAGCTGGACACGTTTACTCTTTGTCGTCTCATGCTAACCGAGCACGTCGCCTTTCGCCAGGCCGGGATTAGCGCACCGGCCGGCATTTCCAGTAATAGTTGTGCATCGTGGGTCCTTCTTTTCTGCGTCTAAGGGTCAGGACAACCGGGTCTTCCACCCGGACGTCTTCCGGGTCCACGTCGGTCATCTGGAGATAGAGGCGGCCACCCTGATCGACATCGACCACACTCATGATGGTCGGGGAGTCAGGAGCCACATACAGATGGTCACGGGTAAAGGTAAAAATCTGGCCCGTGTGTTCGAGCGGGACTTCGTTAAGAGAGTCACGGTTCTGACACCCGCCGCAGACTGGGGTGATGGGGTATTGGCGCGTCCCGCAGCGGAGACACAGCGTGCCGTGCAGACGAATGTTTTGGCTCTCCTCTTTTTCCAGGAGGACGTTGGACAGCTCGGCCGCCTCCTGGTGGTGCTTATAGTATGAGCGCATTTTCTGAAAAATCTGGTAGGAGGAATACAGCCGTTTCTCGCTGAGATGGTCCGAGAGCGAGGACGGAAGCGGACGCTTTCGAATGGCCTCGGTCACACGCAGCAGGACGCCATCCGCACCGTCACCATAGTTGAGCAGCAGCAGCAGGTCGCCCGGATTGGCCCCTTCCAGGGCGGCTGTCAGCAAGAGAAAAGGAGCGGCGCTGCCGGGTGCGCCAATCTCCCCAAAGCATGGATCGAGAAGCTGCGCGTCCTGAAAGCCGAGATGCCGGGCGGTCGCGCTATGGGCTCGACCATCCGGGGAGGGAAGAATCACCTTGGCCACCTGCTGGGCTTGCACGCCATGCTTTTCAAGCAGCGCTTTGCCGACCGCGACGAGGTTTTTCTGGTAGCCCCGCTCGGTTGAAAAGCGGGACGCCTGGGTCCGTATAAACTCATCTCCGTCGCGTCGCCACTCATCCCAAAAGTCGCTGGAGTGGGTCGCCAGACCCATAATTTCAGCCAGCACATTCTCCCGCCCGAGGGTGAGCGCACTGCCGGCGTCACCAAACCACTCTTCTTCGGTTTCTCCCGGCTGGCCGTCGCGCACCTCGCCGACTGATATCAAGAGCGTGGACAGGCGGCGGCTGTTGAGCGCATCAACACCGGCGCGCAGAGCCGCGGTGGCTGAGCGTAAACTACCCCCGAAGTCCGAGGTCTCGCACGCTGCCGAGAGATCGCAGGCCGCAGCCAGAAAGCTGGCGGTCGAACGCTGCCAGAACGGGGCGGAGGTTGAGGCGAAGAAAAGGGCATCGGCTTTTTTATTGCCGGTGTATTCCAAACAGCGCTGGGCCGCCTCAAATCCCAGGG
>WTHD01000500.1 GCA_011523265.1 Candidatus Binatota bacterium | reverse complement strand
CCGCACCCCTTCGCAAATCGTCGTCGGCGCGTCGATCGACTTGGCCAGACCGGCGTCAAAGACCGGCTGCATGGAGTCCTCAAACACGCGACGCTGGATATTGAAGAAGTCCACCGCATCGGCCGGCAGGCTGGCGATCATGTCATCGTCAATATTGCCAAACAGCTCCAGCTCTTTCTGATCCATCAGGTAGGACGCGTTCGGAAAGGTCGGCACCCATTTGCCGTCAACCAACTTCGTGTTCCAGCCGACATGGTCAAGATGCAGGTGGGTGCACATGACGTAGTCGATGCCGTCCGGGTCGTAACCGGCCGCCTTCATGTCGTCCAGAAACGAGGTCGAAAGATTGCTCATGATGTCCAGGGGAGCGCGGTCGCGACTGTTGCCGATGCAGGTGTCCACCACCACGGTCGCACCGGGCGTGTCCACGATCAGCGCATGAATGCTCAGGGAGAGCATGCCTTCGGGAGTAACGAAGTGGGGAAAGAGCCACTCGACCTGTTTCACGACCTCGGGTGTTGCGGTCGGTAGCACATCCGAAAATTCTGGATACACGATCTCCTCAACCTTGGTGATTTTGGTATCACCTATCTGCCAATGCATAATATCCTCCTGTTCTCTGCATTGTTCTGGCGTTTTTGTTGCTTGGGGTTGGGCCTTTTTCCCGCTCCCACCGGGGGAGCGGGCTTGCTTTGCAACTGGTCTATAGCGGTCCCGGTCGGACGGGGTCCTTGCCGTCCCAATTTTTTGCTGCGTCCTCAACTAGCATAAACAAATCCTTGAAGACAGCATTATTGTCCCACAGCTCGGTATAATGACCGATGGTGTTGACCGTGTCAAAATACACCAGTTCGGCATTGCCGACCGTACACTCAAACGCAGCCTCATGGCCCAGCTCTTGATACTGTGCATAGGCGGCCTTGTAATCCTCGGGCATCAGGCCGAAATGATGGACACCGACCCGACCGGCATCCAGAAACTCCTTGTAGACGGATGGCTCGTCGTTATGTTGCACGATCAACTCGATCTGGAGGGCCCCGCTATTGCCCAGGGCTAAGGTCACATCCACGTTCGAGGGATTGCCCCGGTAGCGCTGATTTCGGAGCGGACAGTGTTCAAACAAATAGAACGGTCCGACCTTCAGCACATCCACCCAGTATTTGAGCGCGGCGTCCATGTCTTTGACCACATAGGCCAACTGACGAACGGTATACAGCGGTTGTGTCATCTGCGTCCCCCCTTGTGTAAATATTCGATCACGGTCAGGATCAGGCAGTTAAGCCAGCCGGACTGTTAGCGTCTTAGCTTACATCGAAGTGATCGACAAGGATGAGGGCTCATCCGTGTGGGCAGGCGGGCGAAGAGCCCGGCTGACCTGCCTGGAACGGGTGTACGCATTAAGAGGAGGCTTCTTTGGACTCGCCAAAAATTGAGTATCCGTGCACCTGGTCGTTCAAGATCATTGGTTCCGATACCGCCCAGATCATGGATACCATAGTCGTGATGCTCGAAGCGTTCGAATATCAGTTCAGCGAATCGCGCCACAGTCGGACGGGGAAATACACGTCTTTTAATCTCTCCGTTCACGTCAAGAGCGAAGAAGAGCGGCTGGCCATATTCAACGGCCTCAAGCATATTCCGAGTGTCAAAGTAATCCTGTAAGTAAGGAGACACTGTCAGGAAGGAGACTCTATATGAAGTTCATGTATTTTTGTCTGCCGTCCATTCCCGCCACTCCCCGGGAGCGGAAAGACCTCCGACCGATTGCCCACTACACCGAGCGCTGGCAAAAAATGTTCGACGAGGTGGCCGAGATTGCGCGCATGGTGGAAGACCTGGGCTTCACCGGCGTCGGCTTCCCCGAGCACCATCTGCATACCGAAGGCATAGAGATCGGCAGTCTGCCCGTGCTGACCCAATACGTCATTCACCAGACCTCAACGCTCAAGGTCGGCCCCATCGGCTACGTCCTGCCGGGCTGGAACCCCCTGCGGCTCGCCCTGGAAATTGCCTGGCTCGACCAACTCACCAAGGGGCGCACGCACGTCGGGTTTGCCCGCGGCTATCAATCCCGCTGGCTCAGTCCCATGGCGCAGAAGATTCACGTCGGCGCAACGGCCAGCGATCAGAGCGACATCGACGTGCGTAATCGCGAGGCGTTTGAAGAAGTCTTTCAGATTTTGAAACTGGCCTGGAAGGATGAACCCTTTCGGTTCAAGGGTAAACACTACGAGTATCCGTATCCCTATGAGGAAGGTACGCCCTGGCCGGCCCACGAATGGACGCGCGAACACGGCTCTCCGGGTGAGGTCGATGACAACGGCCGGGTCCAGATGATCGACATTGTACCCAAGCCGTATCAGAAGCCCCACCCCACCCTCTTCCAGGCCTTCTCCATGAGCGAGGCCACCGTCCGCTGGTGTGCCAGGGAGAACATCGTGCCGACCCTGTTCATTTCCGACCACGACCAGGTGCGCTTTTTCGCCGAGGTCCATGTCAAAGAAGCCGAGACCGCCGGCCGTGCACTCAAACTAGGCGAGTCGCTCGGCGTGCTGCGCGCCATCTATCCCGGAGATACCCAAGAGGCCGCCAAGAAGATGCTCGCCGCCGGTTTTTGTGGCTACGGCTTTCAGAATTTCTTTTACCATTTCGGCTTTCTGGAGGCCTTCCGCACCGAAGCCGACAACAAAAAATACGGCGAGGGTCCGATGCCGGCCTCCGAAGCTACTCCCGAACGGATGATCGGCTCGAACTTTGCCCTGGCCGGAACAACGAGCGATATCCGCCGCGCCATGGATCAGCTCATCGAAGCGGGAAACCCGGAGTGGTTTATCTGGCAGGGCGACCAAGGGATCCTGCCGATCGAAGAAGTAAAACGCGCCATCAGGAAAGTCGGCGAGGAAGTCCTGCCGCACTATATGTAGAGCGTTGGTGATGACACGCAATGTTGACAGTTCCAAGCAGAGTGCTATGGGGGCAGAAATAAGGATGTAGGGGTTGATGTCGAGTCGCACGCTGGCTTCTCCACCCATCGATTCAGGAGGAGAAATCGATGCAAAAAGCAACGCACATGCCGCAGGAGACCGGTAACGGCCCAGCGTCCCACCAGTCCAACGCTTCACAACAACAAGTCGTACGCGAGCCGCCAACGGGTCAGGAGTTTCTCGAAGGACTCCGTGACGGACGGGTCATCTATTTCGATGGTGAATTGGTCAAAGATGTCACCACCCACCCCGCCTTTGCCACCAGCGCCCGCTCGTATGCCCGCATGTACGACACGCTCCACGACCCGGAGAAGCACGACCTCTTGACCTACGTGACGGAGCGGGGAGCCCGTTCACACAAGTTCTACAAACTCCCCCGTACCCCTCAAGACCTCCTCGAAGCCCGGGATGCCATCGCCGAGTGGGCGCGCTTGAGTTGGGGGACACTCTCGCGCGGCCCCGATTATAAGGCCGCGTTGGTCGGAACGCTGGCCGGGGATGTCGACTTTTATGGTGAGTATGCTCCGAACGTCCAGCGTTGGTACGAGAAGATCGCCGACGAGGTGATGTTCGTCAATCTGAGCTTGATCAATCCGGCCGGCGACCGTTCAAAGCCACCGGCCGAGCAGCGCGATGTCTATATGCACGTCGTCAAAGAGCGTGATGATGGCATTGTCGTGCGTGGGGCGCGCATGGTCTCCACCGGGGCCGCCTTCAGCCATGTCACCTACATGAGTCAGTATATCCAGCCGGCGGGGCTGGCTGAGGGCGAAGAGGACTTCGCCGTTGGCTTCTTCGTGCCCTTCAATGCCCCAGGCCTCACCTTTATGGGGCGATACTCTTACGAATACCTGGCGAAAAAAATCGGCTCCCCCTTCGACTATCCTCTCTCCAGCCGTTTCGACGAGTCTGATCTGAGTATCGTACTCGACGACGTGTTTATCCCCTGGGAAGACGTGACGGTCTACCGCAACCCAGCCGTTGTCAACGGCCTCTTCCCACGCGGCTTTGCCCAGCGGTTTGCCTTTCACGCCGCGGCGCGAACCGCGGTCAAGCTTGATTTTATTTGCGGCTTACTCCTCCGGGCGACAGAAATGCAGCAGAAGACCGGCTTCCGCGAGGTCCAAGCGAGGATTGGCGAGTTGCTCGGCATGCGGCATAACCTCTGGGCACTGTCCACGGCAATGGCAGCCGAGGCCGAGCCTGGACCAGGGGGCTATCTCCTGCCAAAGACCGAGTACGCGCTTCAGTGGCGCAATATCTACGGCGATATCTTCAGTACGGCTCGGACGATATTCCACAATCTCCTCTCCGGCAACTTGATCCAGATCCCCTCCTCGGCCAAGGATTTTAAGAACCCGGCCACCCGTCCGTTGCTCGACCGCTACTGGAAAGGGGCCACCGCTCCGGCCGAAGAACGAGTGAAGCTGTTACGTATCATCTGGGACTTGTTTCTCACCGAGTTCGCCGGCCGCACAGAGGCCCACGAGCGGAACTTCGCCGGTGGTTATGAACCGAATCGGGTCGAGACCTATCAGGCGGCCGAGCATTCAGGGCTGAATGCCTCGATGAAAGCCATGGTCGACGAGTGCATGAGCCACTACGATCTGGATGGCTGGACAGATTCTACCTGGGCAGACGTGCCTTGGTCACTCCCGGATTCAGAATAGGCCACGAAGCTTGGTGTCGCGATGAATGAAGGAGGAGAACAATGAATGAATCGAACCGAGTGGCTGCCGAAGCCAGGCCTCTGTACGGCTCGGAGCGAGGCATGCCGATCGATCCCCCCGAGCCGAACCTCACGCCCGAAGCGGTGGTGGCTCGAGCTCGCGAGCTCGTACCGCGCCTCCGCGAGCGGGCGGCGGCGGCGGACCGTCTGCGCACGCTCCCGCCCGAGACCTACAAGGACTTTTTGGACGCGGGCTTCTACCGGATCCTGCAGCCGCGCCGCTTCGGTGGCTACGAGTTCGATCTGCGGACCTTCTGCGACGTCATGATCGAGATCACGCGGGGCTGCGGCTCATCGGGCTGGGTGCTCTGTCTGACGGCGGCCCACGTCTTCCACATGGCCGGGGTATCCGAAGAGGGGCAGATCGAGATGTACGGGGACGACGGAGACTTCCGCGCGCCGATGACCTTCGCACCGCAGGGGACGGCCACCCCCGTCGACGGGGGATACCGCATCAATGGCCGCTGGAACTACAACTCCGGCGGCGACTACGCGAACTGGCTCGGCGTCTCCGCGGTCGTTCCCGGCGATACGGCGGGCGGGCCTCCCCGGGACACGATCCTCGCCTACCTCCGGCAGGAGGAATGCGAGGTCTTCGACGACTGGTTCGTCATGGGCCTGCGCGGAACCGGCTCGAAGCAGGCGATCGTCGAGGACGTCTTCGTCCCCGAGCGGCGCGTGCTCTCCCAGCTTCCCTGGTTCGCGGGTCGGGCCCCGGGTTACGGCGTCCACGAGAATCCCTTCTACCGGACGTCGCCGTTCGACGTCTTCCTCGCCGAGTTGGCGTGCATCTGCGTGGGCCTCGCAGAGTCGGCGATCGACGCCTTTTACGAGCGGGCGATGACGAAGGTCAACAGCTATCCGCCGTTTACGCCCGTAAAGAACGAACGATCGGTACAGCGCCTCATCGGTCTCGCGCGCGCCAAGACCGACGCCGCCCAGGCGGTGCTCCAACGCATCATCGATGATCAGAAGCGTCGCATGGATCAGATCGTGCAGAGCGGTCCCGTCGAGGTGACCGAGGAAGAGACGCGACGGACCTTCATGCTCGCCCACCAGACGCTCCACCTCGCCCGCGAGGCCGTGGAGCCGCTCTTCGACGCGAGCGGCACGAGCGCCGCTCTGACCGGTCAGCCTATGGAACGGATCTTCCGGGACCTCAACATGGTTCGAACCCACTACATGATGAACGGCGACCGGACCGCCGAGAACTGGGGGGCCACGTTCTTTGGGCAGGAGGCGTACAGCCTGTTCTAGGGCAGCGGCAACGATTCGGGGGTAGGCGGCACAGCCGTGTTCGCACGTTCTCACCAGCTGCCTTTGCGCTGAGAGCCGCCCGGTCCGCTATAGGAGGCGGTAAAGCCGGGCTCTTGTTGGAACAAATCTTTCGGCATCGACTGAACCGCCCGCTTCCAGGCGGCGACTAAGCGATCCTCGGCCGCATAGTCAAACGGGTCTTGCAGCATCACTTCCTCCCGCCCCCCATATGCCAATGGATGGTCGCGTAACCAGACCGCCGCCTGTTTGATGCCCTCAACCGGCGAGACAACATCCCGATAGCCAAGTTCTGATTTGATTTTGGTGAGATCAAACACCCGGTGGGTCGTCCAGGGTTGGGAAATTAACGGTCTGGCGCTGACGGCCAGATCGTACGGCATCGAAATCATCTCCCACTCGTGACCGAGCGCTTCGGCACACAGCTGCACGACCTGCTTTAAGGTCAAGACATGATCGTCGCCACAGTTATACACCTGCCCGGCGGCAACCTCGGGCTGATCCACGGCCAACAGCAGGGCGTGCGCGGCGTTGGCAGCAGCGCCGGAATGATTGAGCGATAAGCCGTCGTCCGGGAGGATGATGAAAGGCCGCCCGTCCAGGATGCGGCGGACAATGGACCATTCGCGTGGAACGACTTGATAGGCGCCATAGATTTGGGGATACCGAAAATGCGTGGCGTTCGGGTGGTGCGTGAAAACTACCTCTTCCGAGCGATATACCCGGTAGCCTTTACCATCTTCCGCTTCGCTCGTCGTCTTGACCGCGTCCTCCCCGGTGGGCACGGGCAGGCCCGGCGGGTGGACCATATCCGCGTTCATAAAGCCCCGGTAGGCAGGCCCGCCCCCGACCGAGACAAACCGCTCCGTCCGGCCAAGCATAATCTCGGCCACCCGCCGTAAGCGGCCGTACATGGCGAGGGTTATATCAAAATGGGAATCATCGAGAGCGTCAATCAACGCCTGCTCATCGAACGGGTTGGTATGAATGTGGATCACGGATTCGGGAATCTCAGCCAGTTCGTGGTTCCCCGTGTGCAAGATGGACACCTCGAATCCACGCGCAATCAATCCATTCACGATAAAGTGACCGGTCGGTCCGGTCCCGCCGATAACCAGGGCCCGCATGGTTAGTGCACTCCGGTAAGCTTCTCCCGCATTCGTTTCGCGCTCTCCGGTTTTCTATCCAGGAATCACCGGCAGCAGGACATGGGACGCCCGGTCTTCCTGGTGAAACACGGTCTGCTGGGCGGATACTCCCTGCGTGCCCTCGCCAAACGGCTCGCCCGTGTTCAGGTTGCGGTCAAACTCCGGGAAATGGCTGGAGCTGATTTCCAGGCGGAGGCGGTGCCCCGGCAGGAAGACAGTGCTCGTCGCCCAGAGATCAATCGTAAACTGATACGGCCTGTTCGCTTCCATCAATGCGGGCGTAGACGCAGAGTCCCGATAGCGGGCGCGGACGATGCCATTGAGCAGATTCTGCGCATAGCCGTCCGGATGGACGTCAACAAGTTTGGCCGTAAAATCCGTATCAACGGCTGAAGACGAGGCCCACAACGTCACCAACACCGGTCCGGTGATTTCCAGCGCTTGGGTGAACGGATCGGAGGTATAGACCAGGACATCATGACGTTCCTCGACCGGGCGTTGATCCTGCACGCCCATATCTACGGCCAGATTATTGCCGCCCAGGGACGGAACCGGATCGTCGGGATCATAGACATAGGTGTCTGCCCGCTCTTGGCCGGGTGGGACGGTTGAGAGGGTCCCGTTCCCGTTGAGGGTGTTCGCCTCACCGTCGCTATGCAGAAAATAACGCCTCGGGCGCATGTCGGGCGGTGGCCAGTCGGACAAGTGTTGCCAGCGGTTTTCACCCAGCGTGAAGACGCTGACCGGCGGCTCGTCCATAATCCCGTTGTCTACATCTTTGAGCCAATAATCGAACCAGCGCAGCAAGGTTTCATTGAGGTCGATCAAGGCGTTCGGACCAAAATCGATATCACCCGCACCGCGCGAAGCCGGCGTCGTATACGGCAACAAATGGCCCCACGGGCCGATGATCAGTCGTTGGCCGGTGCGGGCGACTGCAAACCGACTTTTCCGAGTAATGCTTTGATACGCGGCCGGCCCACCCTCGGCAAACGTATCGTACCACGAGGTCACATGGAGCATCGGCGTCCGAATAGTCTCGGCAAAGCGATTCACATTGGCCCGATACCAGTACTCTCCATCGTCGGCATGGGCGATGTGCTCGGCCATGTATGGCGCGGTTTCTTTGAGCAATTCACCCCAATCCTTGATGGGCAGGTGGCGATACCACGCGTCGGTCAGGGGGGTGAAGGCGTTCAAGCCCCAGCGGGTCGTCCGCACGCCGGCTAACTCACCGCCTTCGACATACTCCTTCATCTTTTCCATGAGGTCTCTGCGGCCCTGGCGCTTGAGCGTATTGAGGCCCTTAAAGATGGCATACGGCACCATCCAGCCCCACTTTGACACTCCACCGGTCTGATAGATCCAACTGGCATGATAGTCGGCCGAAGCGGAAACCGGCGCCATACACTGGAGGGACGGCGGCATGGGATCGTTACAGGCAATCAGATACTGCGTCAGCCCCATATAGGACTGGCCGGTCGTCCCCACCCGGCCATTCGACCACGGCAACCGGGCGGCCCATTCGACGGCATCATAGCCGTCGGCCGCCTCCTGAAAGATGGTGTCGTATTCTCCTTCGGACTCGAAACGGCCGCGGCAGTCCTGGGTAATAAGAACATAACCATACTGGGCATACGAGGCGTTGAGGCCATTTGGGTCGGCGGAGCCCTCTTTGCCATACGGAGTGCGGATGAGCAGGACGGGAAAACGTTCGGCGGAGTCCGGCCGGACCACGTCGGCATACAGCGTGATTCCGTCCCGGGTTTTCATCGGGACACTCTCTTCAGAGGTGACTTTGTACTGTTTGCGCGCTTGGACGATCATGGCTCCCTCCTTGGCATGCGTCATACCACCTCAGCTACACGCGCGATATATTAGCCAGAAGATTGACCCCATAGCAACGAAACCTTTATGAGGGAGTGAGCCGGTGGAGCTGGCGCACACCGTTCTTACGCATTGATGACACAACCGAGATGACACTGGAGGGATACCAATGGCAGAGCCCGATACTCTGTGCGGCTGGGGAGACCAGGACAAAGTTGACTATTTTGTACGGCGGAGTGCGTTCTTGATTCCGAAGCGCCTTGAGCAACTCAATACCTTGCTCGACCTCTTCCCCTGGTCGGCTGATGAACCGATTCGCGTGCTCGATTTAGGCGCGGGCTATGGTGCGGTCACGGAGACGATTCTCTCCCGTTATCCACACGCAACAGTCACCTGGGTTGACGGCTCGGCCGCCATGCACGAGCATGCCGAGCCCCGCCTCAACAAATATGGCTCGCACGTCGAATTTTTTCTGCGCGACCTGGCTGATCCCACCTGGCACGTCGGTCTGCCCGGACCGTTTCATGCCACAGTCTCAGCTATTGCGCTACATCACCTGACTGACAGTCGTAAAGGACAATTATGTGCCGAGGTGTTCAACCTGCTCCAACCTGGCGGCCTGTTTCTCAACAATGATGTCGTGGCCGGCGACTCGGCGTTACGCGACCAGTTTACGCCCTTGGCTGATCGAGTGATTCAGCAGCAGGTCCAGGAACAGACTGGAGAGCTCCACTCGCTCGAAGAAATTCGCCAAGCGCGGACCGCCCTGCCACGTCCCGAGGGGCAACGCAGCCACATCGCTTCGCTGGAGCCTCAACTCAATTGGTGGCGAGAGGCCGGCTTTACGATTGTGGACTGCTATTGGAAGTTTCTGAATTTTGCGATTTTTGGTGGCTTCAAGCCCCAAGCCGAGAGCTGAGAGGAGCACGCGTCAGTTCGGTGTCAGGCCCGTCTTGACGAGTTCATGCTCTTCCCCAAAAACAATCTGCCCAGCCGCATCTTGGGCGCGAATACGCGCCTCGATGGCAGGTGATAACTGCAAGTTTCGCTCCTCAGGAAACTTGTCCTTGTATAAGTGCGGGCGTAAAAAGAATTCTTCTGGCGTTCTGATTATCGCCTGAGTTTTTAAAGGTGCCGGGAACCACCCGCGCCGCATGAAGTCGGGCGAGAAGAATACGTCCACGTCTTTCTGCGACCATTCTTTGACCTGCATGGCATCATGCACCGTGTAGCCATAATAGTCTTCCTGGGCATCCCACCAGACCGCAATCAGGTTGTGATAGCCGCGCTCCCCGAGGTTCGGATTCATCATTTTGGTAATCCGCTCCTCAACAAAGATGAGTTCATCCTGCCGTCCATACACCTCCATCCGAAGCGGATAAAAGTAGTGTTGCTCTAGCCAGTACACCACCTTGCTGGCGTAATAATCAGGCAGCCAGTCCGACTTTGGGCGCGCTTCAAGGACGTAGGTCCGCACGCCGCCACCCGGCAGATAGTGCGGATATTCGTCTCCCATGATTTTCAGGTCTTGGACGGGCACATCGGTAAAGGACCCCTCCGGCGTGGCCAGAGTCATCACCGGTCGCGTTTTCGGAAAGCGAACCGTCTCGGTCAGGATATCGGTCCCCAATATGTGCCACGAAAACTCCCAGGCGTCGCGCCCGAGCGAGTCGTCAAACGTCATCGGCCAGGTGGCCATCTTGTCTTCCCGCTGGGGTTGCGGGAAGCGACGGACCCGACGGATGGCCGGCGAATAGCCAAACAGATCGGCCTTGGTGCGCTTCTCCTGATCGGTCCGGTAGGTAATGAAGAGCATTTGATTGCCGTAATTTTCAGGCGGAGAGAGATCCTGCGTCAGCCAGTGAGCCAACAGTTCTCCCGGTTGTGCGGTCAGGTGACCCATCAGGCCCTCGGGTTTCCGATAATGGACCAGGACGAGAATTTGTGCACTGGACAGAGAGCCGCTGGGAGTCAGCAGCCCCATATCTTCGACCTGGACGCATTTCCAGCGCGGGATAGGCCGCGCTGGAACTGGGACCAGGGAGAAGATATGGGGGTGCTGACTTCCAGGGGCTCGGTGTCCAGTGCACAAAAGAACGTCCCGGGCCAATATCGGAAACCCGA
>WTHD01000284.1 GCA_011523265.1 Candidatus Binatota bacterium | reverse complement strand
GTGGAAGCTCGTCGTCGATCAAGCGGGCTTCACGGGTTGGTGTGTCGGAATAGTGGACGGTCCCTTTGCTATCAACCCAGGTGTAAATCGTCCCTTGCCCCAGTCTCACCTGCGGCCAGACCAGGACCACGACACTACAAATGATGATGACGGTGCCTCTTGCCATACGCTGGCCTCCTGGACGGCATACCCTGAGTGTGGCATAGGCCGTGGTGAGGAAGCAAATACACGCACGAGCACCGGTGTCGGGCTTAGTTGAATTGTCCTGGGGCAAAGGGTAGCCTCAGAGCGCCTTCGGATGCTGACCGTGACCGACGAATATCTTTTGTGGAGAGGGCTATGCCGCCGACTGATCTACCGAGCCACAGGACGAATAACCTGGAGGAGCCTCTCTATTCTGTGTGGGCAGTTGTCCTCGCAACCTTCCTCGGTTCTCCCCTTGCCGGCGGTGTGCTGCTGTCAATGAACTGCCGGAGACTGTCGCAACCCCGCGCTATTCGAGATGTTTTCCTCTGGACGGGGGTGCTGACGGTAGGCTCGTTGCTCCTCAGCAGATTGATACCGCAAGAGCAACGTATGCTTGAAGCGCTGCTGGTTGGTCTTCAAGTGTTTGTCATGTATTTTCTGGCGACTCGTCTGCAGGGACGGGCTATTGCCCTGCATGTCCAACAAGGGGGCGAGCTTGCGTCGTACTGGAGCGCGATTGCTATAGGAATTGTGTGCGGCATTGTCCTGCTCTGGGTACTGGTCGGATTAGGGCTGGTCGCCGCCCCTGGGGGCGTTATGGAGGGGGAGGGGCCACAGGAGCTCTTGTAGGCAGCATACGCAGGTATCCATTCTATACTTCCCCCTCTATCCTGATCGCCATGGCGCAAAAGAGAGCAAAACAAAAGGCAAAGCGTCCGCCTCCACGCCATCAGTTGACTTTGGATGAGGCAATTGTCCGTTTGGGGCTGACAGGGATCACGCATCGCCGTATGTTTGGTGGCCTGTGCTACTATGCCAACGGTAATCCCTTTTCTTTTCTCCTGGGTGAAGACCTCGCCTTGAAACTCCCGGCCATGCAACTGGTTTCCGCGAGTGCCAGTCGGGCTGGAGACCTTTTTCATCCCGGTGGTGGGGAGTTCGTGATGCGGGAATATCTGGCGCTCAGTGCAGAGACCTTGACGGACGAAGAAAAGGTCGACGAGTTCGTGCAGGCCAGCTATCGCTTTGTGAGTGGTCAGGGCGGTCCGGAAGAAGAGATTGCTCAACGGGATTTGTTAGAAGGGCGGACTGGCTTATATCAAAAGACGAGACGACCGGCCCACCAGAAGGAGAAATCGTAGGAACATCTCCACGCTCCATCTTCCGGCCCGCGCGAGTAGAGCAACGATACCGTGACAAGCATGACGCAGATCGTTCTTGGCTGGAGTGCTTTTTTTGCCTCGACTCTTGTCGCTCCGGCCGAGTGGCTGAAGAACTTTTTCCTTTTCCATCCCAGCTCGACTGTGGACGTCACGCCAGCCGTTTATGAGCTTGCCTACGAGGACATTCGCTTTGGAGGAGAGCATGGGACGCTCTTGCACGGCTGGTATATCCCCGGCCCGGGGGACATCATCTTTATCTGGTTTCACGGGAATGGCGGCAACATTAAGCATCGATTAGAGCACGCCTATTTGATGCACACTCATGTTGGCGGCAGCCACGTCTTGTTTGATTACCAGGGCTACGGTCTGAGTCATGGTCGTCCGTCGATTCCCGGTATTGTATCCGATGGCCGGGCCGCTATACGGCTCATTCAGGAACGGGGCTGGAGCAAAGGAAAGCGACTCGTCTTTTTTGGCGAATCCCTGGGCTGTGCGGTCGCGATTGCCCTTGCGGTTGACCCCGCACTGGAGGTGCGCCCGGAGCGTATTATTCTGGAAGCCCCGTTTTACTCCCTGCACGCGATGGGACAAGACCTGCTTCTCCTCCGACCTCTGGCCTTCTTAGTGAAAGACGATCTCAACTCAGCCCGGCTTATTCCAAAGCTCACGGTTCCACTGCTCGTTATTCATGGCACCCGGGATGGACTCGTGCCCTTTCAGCAGGGGCGCGACCTGTATGAACTGGCCCCTCAACCCAAGCAGTTTTATGAAATCCCGGGTGGGGAACATGTTGGCCTGTACAGGATCGCTGGGCAACGGTATTTCCAAACTATTCACGACTTCGTCGCTGATGAACTTTCTCCTGGCACGACTGAATAGACGTAGGCATGACCCGATCTGAGACGGAAACGGAAGAACGGCGACCCCGAATATTTCGCTATCTACGGGGACTGCGGCGGCTGACGCTGAGTCTGATTGCCCTTGGGTTAAGTGGTGTCCTGGTGGGACTTCTTCTCGCGGGCTGGTTCTTATCCGAACAGCGCTATGTTGCCTTCCTTGAACAAGAACTGGAACGGTTCTTACGCGCAGAAGTGGAGATTGCATCAAGTACGCTCTCCTTTCGGCAGGGGGTAGGGGTGCAGTTCAAGACGGTCAGTCTGCAGGCGTACGACGGAACCGGTCCTTTCATGACTGCCGAACGCATTGATCTCGTGCTTGATCTTAAGGCGCTCTTACGCGGGCAACTGCTCTTTCGTCATATTTTTTTCTTGAAGCCGAGCGCCCAACTCGCGCAGCCGACAGCGAATGCTGAATCGGCCGCTCCGGTTGCGCGCCTGTTCTCTCATCAAGTGAATCCGTTTGTCCAGGAAGCCGAGGCCGAGGAAAATCCGCCTGATGCCCATCTCTGGTTTTCACCCCAACTGTTGGTCCACCAGCTTGTCCTAGAAGATGCAACGCTTGTCTTTCAGCAAACATCCACCGGAGTTCCTGCGGTCTTCACCCGTACACGGCTGCGGATTGTTTGGGATACAGGTGGCGTATGGGGAGAATTGAGTGCAGACTTGGGCAGGAACGGAGATGTTGGACGGCTGACGCTCCGTTCGCGCTCCCCACACTGGGAGCCGGCACCGAACGCGTCTCCAGCAGAATGGCGAGGCGACATTCGCCTCCAGAACGTTGCCGTCCAGGAGTTGGGTGCATGGTTTGGGGCAGATTGGCCCCCGGCGCGCGTAGACTTCTCGGGGAAGTATACCGGAGAGGCGAATGCGAGTACGACCGTCTCGGGTCGGCTAAGCGTCCGAGAGGCCCGTCTTGTATCTCTAACGATTGAGCGTGGCAGCATCGGCCTGGCGGACTTGCGCTGGGAAAATCCATCAGACGCCTCCTCATGGCTGATGGTTGCTCCGGTCGCCGGGCTACTTGAAAATCCGACTGAAAGTCTGGCCTCGCTCACGTTCAACGCCACGCTTGAAGAGGTGGAGGGCTGGTTCGTGAAGAATAGCCTCCCGGTTCGTCTGACCTCGGGACAGCTTCGTTTGCAGGACGGTCAACTGCACGCCTCGAACCTGAAGGGTTCGTACGGACGGTCCTCGGCGCTAACGGAGCTGAGCGCTGACTGGGGGCCTCTGTTCTCAAAAGAGTCGCCAACACTCGGGGTCAGACTCGCTACGCAGATAGACCTCACCGATGAGCTAGACTCTTTGCTCTTACTTGTGCCACCCGAAGAACGAGAGGCGTTCCTGCCAGCAGTGCACCAACCGTCAGGACAAGTTGATCTTCGGCTGAGCGCGCAGCTTCCCCCCGCTGGGAGCACCCAACTCTCATACTCCGCGACGGTGGAATGGCGGTCGGCCGGCATGGCCCTTCCCGAGTGGGGGCTGACCCTGTCCGAGGTGAATGGGGTCGTGCATCTCACGCCGGAGGCGGCCAGGCTACAGGATATCCGTTTTCGTATGGGGACCTCGGTCGGGTTCCTGGAGGGAACGATTGAGCAGCCCTTCACTGCCTCACAGCAGGGACGTGTCGCCCTGTCCATTCCACAGGCGACCGTCCAGGATATTGTTCCGCTGCTTGACGGGACTGTGGTGGACTTACAGTCCGGACAGCTCAGCGGCAGGCTGGTTGCCCGGTTTAGTCCGCAACGCCATAGCCTGGAAACCGAGGGGCGGATTGCACTGAGCCAGGCCCGTGTGGACGTGTTGTCGTTTCTTGAACCGCTCGATATCGCGCGTGGA
Source organism: Candidatus Binatota bacterium (assembly GCA_011523265.1). Taxonomy (GTDB): domain Bacteria; phylum Desulfobacterota; class Binatia; order Bin18; family Bin18; genus Bin18. The sequence goes on along the minus strand of WTHD01000284.1, from coordinate 7,008 downwards.
CAATTCTCCTGGCAGGGCCAGCAGGGTCGATTTGTCATTGAGCAGGCCAGCCTGTCTGGCGGGAGTGTGGCGGGCTCGGGTGAGTTGCTGAGCCTTGAACCCCTGGAACTGCGCGTCAGCCTGGAGTGTGGCGAGCTGGATTTCGACTCGATCTTAATCCCTGATGCCGTCCAACCGGAGAAGAAAGAGACAGGCGAACAGAACAGGGTACGGGTCGATGTCCACTGCGACCACGTGCGATATAAGACGTTTACTGCCGCACCGGTCCGAGTCTCTGTTGACCGGTATGATCGTCAGGTTGATTTTCGCCTCGAAGAGGCCGGTATCTCAGCGGGCCACGTTCGGGGAGAAGGGACGTTTTGGCTTGACTCGTCCGCACTTTCGTTCGCACCGCAGGTGAGTCAGGTTGAGGCGGTAGATTTTTTTGCGGCCCTTGGCCATCCGACCGATACCCTCTCAGGCATCTTAGATGCCAGCGGCGACATCGAGGTTGTTAATTGGGAGTTCTGGGATGATCCAGAGGAGTGGGATGGGGAATTGACGCTCTCAGTTCAAGATGGGATTGCCCAGCAACTCCCGATTCTCGTGCGGCTCTGGACCGCCATCAGTCTGCAAAGCCTTCTCAGCTTCTCGTTGCCGCAACTGCCCCGCGAAGGACTGCCTTTCTCTTCGCTGACCGGAGATGTCGTCGTGAGACACGGAGAACTCACCACGGAGAATCTCTCTCTCATCGGAGAGGCCGTTCGCCTGGACGCCCGGGGCCAGGTGAATTTGCGGCAGAAAACGCTTGATCTCACGACCGATGTTATTCCGCTACGTGGTATTACGAGTGTCGTTGAAAAGGTACCGTTAGCTGGCAGACTGCTCGCCCAGAGTACCGACCGACTCACCACACTGCCGTTTCAGGTCAACGGCCCGTACCACGATCCCCAGGTCAGCCTTCAGTTACTCAGAAAAGTCGTTCCCTGACATGCGAGAAGAGGGAAAGGGGTCAGACGGCTATAGCATCGACGTATCGGTTTTGAGACCAAACAATATACGACCGGCAAGTTCATACAGGGGTGGCGCGATAACCGCGTGTTGGGTCAGCACGTGGATGTCGCGGAAAGCCCGCTGGAGCGGACTCGTGTCCCAGATGGCACTGGTCCCCGCGACCGTATACATGCTATCCACCACGGCGGCTGACTCGCCGGTGGCGTGATTGGCGGCAAGACGGATAGCCGCCCGCTGCTCGAGGGAAATGGCTTCCCTCTGACACGCCATATCCCATATCTCTTGGGCCATTGCAAAGAGTCCGGCGCGGGCTGCCTGGAGCCGCGCTCTGGCCTGTGCCACCTGCATGTGGACGAATGGTCGTTCGCTGAGCGGGCGACGCCCTCCGGTTGGAATCTTGGTGCGTGCAACTTCCATCAGACAATCAATGCTGCCTCGGGCCATGCCTACGGCTACGCTAGCAACACTGATTGCCAATAAGCCAAAGGTGGGGAAGGCATAGAGAGGGCCAGGCTGCGTAGGAGGCTCAAAGCCATATGCGACTGTTCTCTGTGCGGGAATAAAGAGGTCATGGATCGCGATGTCATGACTGCCGCTTCCTCGGAGGCCGGAGACTGACCAGGTGTCGATGATGTCGGCTTCCACCGCAGGAAAGAGCATCAGACGAATATCTGGCCGTCCGTCGGAACGCAGACGGGGAGACTCATCAGCCCCATGGATAATGCAGTTGCCCATGAGCCAGGCGCAATATTCACAACCACTGTTAAAAGGCCAACGTCCTGTGACGCGATAGCCTCCCTCGACCGGTCTGGCCTTACCGTGTGGAGCGAGGGACCCGGCAGTGACGATATGAGGATCGCTACCATAGAGCTCCTGAGCAGTTTCCAGCGGAAGATAGCCGCTCGTCAGTCCTCCTGTTGCACCGATCATGGCTGACCAGCCGACTGCCCCGTCCAAGGCTGCGGCAGCCTCAATAATCTGGATGAAGAGAGAGACATCGACCTCAAGACCGCCAAGCGAGCGAGGAATGAGCAGACGAAAGAGGCCCGCAGCAGCCATAGCATCAACAAGAGACTGGGGGAGGCGACGCTGGGTTTCGATCTGATGACTGAGCGAACGGACCTGGGGAGCGAGGTCATATACGGCCTTGAGAAGGCTATCTGCTTGATCAGGGATATCCATACTAAGCCCCACAGGAAAGCGGTAGCGGGCCGTCCCGCTCCGGTGTTTGTCTCAGGGAGTAAGGGTTCCTAATAATGAATCACCGACCGAATGCTTTTGCCCTCGTGCATGAGCTCAAACGCCGTATTGATCCCATCGAGCGGCATGGTATGCGTAATGAAGTCGTCAAGAGGAATCTCCCCCGTCATGGCCCGCTCTACAAACCAGGGCAGTTCCGAGCGGCCCTTCACCCCGCCAAACGCGGTACCGCGCCAGACCCGACCCGTGACCAGCATGAAGGGCCGCGTTGCAATCTCCTGACCTGCACCCGCGACCCCAATAATCGTCGATTCTCCCCAGCCTTTATGACAGCATTCCAGCGCGGCCCGCATGGTGTTCACATTCCCGATGCACTCAAACGAATAGTCGACGCCGCCGTCGGTCATATCCACAATCACGTCCTGGACAGGAATGTCGTAGTCCTGTGGATTGACGACATCGGTTGCCCCGAACTTCCTGGCCAGGTCGAACTTGCCAGGATTGATGTCAACGGCAATGATGCGCTCTGCCTTGACCATGCCGGCCCCGACGATGACGGCCAGGCCGATCCCGCCCAGACCGAACACCGCAACGGTACTGCCCGGCTCCACCTTTGCCGTATTCTTGACCGCGCCGATTCCGGTGGTGACACCGCAGCCGAGGAGACAGACTTTTTCGAGTGGAGCGTCTTTCTGGATCACTGCGGTACTGATCTCAGGCAGCACGGTGTATTCGCTAAAGGTGCTGGTCCCCATGTAGTGGTAGACTGTTTTGCCGTTGAGCGAAAAACGGCTGGACTCGTCCGGCATGAGTCCACGGCCTTGTGTTCCGCGTATCGTCTGGCACAGGTTGGTCTTGCCCGATTTGATGAATGGGCAATTCGGGTCTTCCGGCGTGTAAAGGGGAATGACATGATCACCCTCTTTCACGCTGGTGACGTCCGCACCGACCTCGACCACAACGCCCCCGCCTTCGTGACCGAGAATAGCGGGGAAAACGCCCTCCGGGTCATCCCCTGACAGGGTAAAAGCATCGGTATGGCACACCCCGGTCGCCTTTATCTGGACTAACACCTCGCCTTTTTGTGGACCTTGGACTTCAACTTCTTCCAGTTCGAGCGGCTTGCCGGCTTCCCAGGCTACTGCTGCGCGTGTTTTCATACTGCCTCCCTGTAGGTATGGGTACACCTGCCCCGTACCACAGCCCTCAGGCACGAACAAGCGGAGCCGTGACGAGGGGTTCCCATACTGCCTTGAACGTGTGCAGAATCCCGACAATATTGCGAAGAATGGGGCAATCTGGTAGGGGAAAGGTACTGGTTTTCAAGGCTTTCTGCTCGTCCAGAGCATGGGTAGGGCGGAGAGGACGTAGCATGGCTCGGCAGTTTCATATTCCAGACTTCTATAAAAGTCCCATCATTTCCCGGGTGAAAAAACACCGTCAGCTGCAAGACCCCCGTAAGCAGGACCTCCTGCCCACGGTGCTCGACTTTGGCCCGGTGCGCTTTATTCTTGCCCGCCATTTTGGTTTCTGTTTTGGCGTGGAGAATGCGGTCGAGATCGCGTATCAGACGCTTCAGGATAATAGCGATAAGCGGATTTTTTTCTTAAGTGAAATGATCCACAACCCCGCAGTGAACCAGGACCTCCAGGAGCGGGGGGTGCGCTTTATTTTTTCCTCTGCGGGCGAACACCTGATCGCCTGGGATGAACTTACCGCAGAGGATATTGTGGTCGTACCAGCCTTTGGGGCGAGCGTGGAGGTCCAGGACGCCTTAGCCCAGCGTGGATTAGACCCGTATACCTATAATACCACCTGTCCGTTTGTGGAGCGCGTCTGGAAACGGAGCGCTCAGCTTGGCAGTAGCGGCTATACCGTGGTCGTGCATGGCAAAGCTTCTCATGAGGAAACCCGTGCGACTTTCTCTCATAGTATTCAAAATGCGCCGACTGTCGTCGTCCTCAACCTCGAAGAAGCTCATATCCTAGGTGACATTATTCGTGGCCGACTTGAGCCGGACGTTTTCTTTGTGCACTTCGGCCATACCTGCTCTCACGGTTTCGACCCCGAGCGCGATTTGCAACGGATCGGTGTCGTCAACCAAACCACGATGTTGGCTTCCGAAACACGGCAGGTTGCCCGGATTTTGCGTCAGGCCCTGGCCGACCGCTACGGCGAGGGGCGGCTGGGTGAGACCTTTGCCGACACGTCCGACACCCTGTGTTATGCGACGAACGAGAACCAACACGCCACGTATGCGTTAATTGAGCACGGGGCCGACATGGGCCTTGTTGTCGGCGGGTATAACTCCTCAAACACCTCGCATATTGTCGAGCTCTGTCGGGCGGCCATGCCGACGTATTTCGTTCAGGGTGCAAAGGACATCGTCTCCCCATCCCACATCGACCATTTTGTTTTAGACCGGCAACAGATCGAGACGACGCAGAACTGGCTGCCCGAACACCGTCCACTTGATATCGCCCTCACCTGCGGAGCGTCCTGTCCAGATGCCATTGTGGACGAAGTCCTGCTGCGGGTGCTGTCTTTCTTTGACCAGTCACGAACAATGGAAGAGGTCTTGCAGCCCTACCCCTCCATTGCCCCAGTGGCGGGCTGAGGCCGGTCCTGCCAGGACACGCGTATGCAACTTGAAGCGGCCGACTATATCATCTTGATTGTTGATGATCTCGACCGTACCCTTGATTTTTATACCCAGGTTTTAGGACTCAAACTCGGCCATCGTTCCGGAGACTACGCGCAGCTCGACACCGGTGTGACCCGCATTGGATTCTATACCCGCCCGGCCATGGTAGCCGTGGTCGGTTTCGCCCTGGAGCCCGCTCAACTGACTGCTCCTGGTTTCGAGTTGGGCTTCAAGGTCGTCGACGTTGATGCGGCCTATGCGGAAATAGTGGCGGGCGGAGCGACGCCGGTCACCCCACCGATAACCCGCCCGTGGGGGCAACGGACGGCCTATGTGCGTGATCCAGACGGCTATTTGATCGAGTTGGCGCAGGGCCTATAGCCTGAGATATACCGTCGTCGGTGCGTTTCTGTTCGACTGAAAAAGCCGAGCACGGCAAGAGACTGCGGGGCGCTAATCGCCCCGCAGGCGTCTTTTAGCCTTGTTTCCGGAGGGCGAAGAACGACGTGAAATTCCCTCGCCGGGCAAGAAGCAGGAGGGTCTCTGCGTCTTTGACTTCCTCTACGGCCGTCGTGAAATCACGCACCGATTTTACGGCTTGGCGGTTCACCTCTTCGATCACATCTCCGGGACGGATGCCGGCCATCTCGGCTGGGCTGCCAGGCTCAACCGCCGTGACAACGACGCCTTTTTGATTGTCGGGCAGACGGTAACGTTGGAGATGTTCGTCTGAGATGTCGGCGACGGTCAGTCCCCAACTTGCCTCACTCTCTTCGCGGCTGCCGCCCTGAGCGATCTGGTCGGTCAATTCTCCAAGTGCGACGGCAATGGTTTGTTCTTTCCCGCCCCGGAGAACGGTGACCTGGACCTTTTCTCCCACCGGGGTACGCGCCACCATGGCTGGCAGGTCGTGGGATTTCAGAATTTGTTCCCCTTTGAAGTGGGTAATGATATCGCCCCGCTCAATCCCCGCCTGCTCTGCCGGCCCACCCTCCGTGACCTCAGCGACCAAGGCGCCGACAGGCTCTTCCAGGTCAAAGGATTTTGCCAGCTCTGCCGTGACCGTTTGGATAGCGACACCCAACCAGCCCCGAGTCACTTTCCCCGTGTCTTTGAGTTGGTTAATGATCGACTTCGCCATATCGATAGGAATGGCAAAGCCGATACCAATATTGCCGCCGCCCTGACTAAAGATGGCCGAGTTAATGCCCACGACTTCGCCCTGCAGGTTCAAGAGCGGGCCGCCGGAATTGCCGGGGTTAATCGAGGCGTCCGTCTGGATAAAATCGTCATACGGCCCGGCACCGATCACTCGCCCTTTGGCGCTGACGATACCAGCCGTCACTGTTTGTTCAAGCCCAAACGGATTGCCGATGGCCATGACCCAATCGCCAATCTGTAAATCCGACGAGTTCCCGAGCGGAACGCTCTGAAAGGGTTCTGCTGACTCGATTTTGATCAGGGCTAAATCTGTTTTATCGTCGGTCCCGATAATTTGCGCCTCAAACTCGTCTTCGTCTGAGAGACGGACCGTAATTTTGTCGGCCTCCCCAACAACATGATCATTAGTGACAATATAGCCGTCCGGGCTGATAATGAAGCCGGAGCCTAAGCTGCGCTGCTGGCGCGGGGGAGGGCGGTCGCCAAAAAAGCGACGGAAGAACTCTTCAAATGGGTCTTCCCCGCCAAAGGGATTTGGTCCTGGCAGCGGTCTCTGGCGACGCTGGGAGCGCCGGGCCGATGTCTGGGTCGTTGAGATATTGACGACCGCGGGCATGGTCGTTTTCGCTATATTGGCAAAATCGGGAAGCTGGCTCACACCTGTAACCACCGGTGGACGCGCTTCCTCCTTGCTCTTTTCCTCCTTTTTTTTCGAACCGAATAATTCCAGGGCGTGTAGGGGAGGGCGGTCCACCAGCAGCAGCCCTGACAGTATGAGGATGCCAACGGTGAAAACGCCGTGTCGTACCGATCCGCTCTTACGCATGCCTTCCTTCCCTTTCCAGCCACCCCCAGGGATCACGGTTGCGCTCCCTTATTCATCTTTTCTCGCAGTTCCACCTGTTTCACGAACGAGGGGACAACCGGAGCGAATTCCGGCGAGAGGCGGTGCCGGATGTCCATCGCCGCGTCAGCAGCCAGCCTCCGCAGAGGAACCGACTCTTCGATAC
>WTHD01000496.1 GCA_011523265.1 Candidatus Binatota bacterium | reverse complement strand
TCCCTCATGTCCCACATGGATATCGGATAATGCCCTCGCCTATCATACAGTAACTTTCTCCTCGTTCCGATTTTATTTCAGTCCCCTCACCACCCGTTTGAGCACCCGCACTCCCGTGCGAACCTCTTCCACTTTGAAGAGCAGACCGAGCACGAGATAGACGCCTCCGCCGGCGATCAGGATGCCGGCCAAACGGAGGAGACGCTCGCCGGTCATGAGCGAGCCGGGAGCGGCGGCTAGAGGCTGGCTGAAAAAAAACAGGCAGCCGCCCAAAACCATCGCTAACACGACATGGGCTCCAAGACTCCGCAGGAGGATTCCTTCATCAAGCGGGCCGTGCCGCCGCCGAAAGATGACGTATAGGACAAGTGTATTCAGATAGGACACCAGCGAGGTCACCAGGGCAATGCCCCAGTGACCCCACACCTGCATCAGCAGCCAACAGCCGGCCGCGTGCAGCCCAATCGAACCAACACCAATCCAGGCCGGTGTCCGGGTGTCCTTTGTGGCGTTGAAGAGGCGCACCATCACCTGACTGGTCCCATAGGCCAGGATGCCTGCCCCGTAGGCCATCAGGGCCTGGCTGGTCATGGCCACGTCTTCCGGGGTAAATTGACCACGTTCGTACAGCAGGCGGGTGATGGGCCGCGCCAGGGCAATCAGGATCGCGGTTGCCGGCAGGGCAACCGCAAAGAGCAGCGAGAGGCCGGCCTCGGCCTGTTTTTTGAAGGTCGCAAGCTGTCCCTGGTTGTGAGCGCTTGAGAGTTCGGTCAGCAGGACGGTATAGACCGGAACCGCGACCACGCTGACCGGCAACAGAAACACCCGAAAGGCATAGGCCAGGGCGGAGATACTGCCCTCGGCCAGGGTTGATGCCAGAGCCCGTGCCACAAAGGCATTAATGGGCACAACCGCGGTGGCGATAAATGCGCCGAGCGCGAGACCACCCATTTCTCGCAGGGCCGGATGAGAGAAAGCCAGAGTTGGTCGATAACGGATACCGTAGCGTCGTAGCGTGGGGAGTTGGATCAACACCTGGAGGCTGCTGCCGGCGACAACCCCGATTGCCAGGCTGGTAATGCCATAGCTGGGGGCGAGGGCCAGGGCGCACAGAATCATGACCAGATTGAAAAAGACCCCCGCGTATTCCGGCATGGCGTAGTGGTCGAGGCTGTTGAGCGTGCCTTTCATCACGGCCAGCAGGCAGTGCAGGACCAGCATGGGCAGCATGAACCGAAACAGAAAAACCGCCAGCGCATGATCGTCCCCGGCCAGACCGGGCGCGGCCACGGTCATGAGGCCGGAGGCGAAGACATAACACCCCCCGGCCAACAGCACGGCCAACAGCACGGCCCCATTCAGAGCGAGGCTGAAAATCGTACTCAGCTCGTCTTTCTTGTCGCGATAGCGGGTGATGACCGGTACGAAAAAATTGCTCAGCACCCCACTGAAGAAAAGGGTCTGCATCATTTCCGGGACGTTATACGCCACCAGAAAGGCATCAGTCAGGCGAGACGCCCCAAACAGCGCGGCCTGAACGGCTTCCCGGATAAAACCCAGCGGCCGGCTCAGCAGGGTCGCAATAATAATGGGGCTGCCCTTCCGAGCGATCCGGGACCGCAAAGAGTCTGGCATCCGTTGAGAAGGATCTACAGGCGTGTCAGTTGAGGGCACCCCATGACTATAGCAGGGACATGGCGGAGCGTCAGGAAGACGCAGAGAAAGGAACCACGCGTCGATCAGTTCCGCTCATCAGGAGACGGTCGGCTCCACGCGGACCGTGACCACGTCGGTGTCGTGGTACTGCTGGTGGCGCACGGACGTGGCGTAATGTCGTAGCAGCCGCAGGGAGAGCTCTTCCTCGACCGGCGTATCCACGGCCCGTTCGCTGAGCAGGGCCATCTGATCCTCGATATTCGTCTCATCGGCAGCGGCGATGAACTCCAGATCAGCCGCCTCACCATCGCTGTGCGCGATCAGCAACAGGCGGCGCTCGGCGTGTGTCGAGCCTTTTTCTTTCTGCTGGATGAGGACGAGGAGCGTCTCTTCACCGACCGCACGCAGCCGATCGGTCATCTCCTGGTTCCAGCCCTGATGGGCGGCAAATCCGGACAGGAAGGCGTCAACCTTCGGATAGGCATCGACGTTCAAGCTGGTCTTGAGGCGTTGGCGACGCGACCCGGTCAGCTCGACGAGCAGTGTCAGGAACATCACCGTGAAGCCGCCGACAGTCATCCCGTTCCTGAGCAGTTCGCTCCACGACCCCTGGAAGTATTCCGGGAAGATCCAATCAAGCTGAAACGCACTCCCAATCCAGAACGCGAGACCCACTATGACGCCCTTTCGATAGTCGAGACCGTCCTGAAAGAGGATGCGCATCCCCATGACAAAGAAGATGGCCATCAGCACAATGAAATAGGCCGCCACCACCTGACCCGGTATGGCCACCACGGCAGCAACACATTTCGGCAGGAAGGCCAGCACAACGAAAATGACGCCCACGCACACGCCGACAAAACGGGCCGCCACTCTGGTGATTTCGGCGACCGAGATACTCGCCGTATACGTCGCGTTGGGCACCGTGCCGGCGAACCCGGAGAGCAGATTGCCCAGGCCGTCGGCAGTGAGCGCACCCTGAATCGAGCGGAAGTCGACAGCGCGCGGTCTCCGCCACGAGACCCGCTGGATCGCAATCGTGTCGCCGATCGTATCGAGCGCGCCAATGAGCGTTACCAGCACGAACGCCGGCAGCAGAGCCCAGAAGGCCGGACCGAAGCTGAGGTCGAGTCCAGGCCACGCGGTTGCGGGCAAGCCGACCCAGGCCGCCTCGGAGATACGCCCGGTTTCATAGATGCCGAAAACCAGACCACCAACCGCGCTGCCCGCGCCTATCCCGATGACCGGAGCCCAGAGCCGCCACGTGCCGGAGTTATGGAGCGCCATCACAAGCGTGACCACCAGGGTCACACCAGCGGTCACGGGCGCGGCCGCTGGCGACGCACTCGCCGGCACGTCGGTCAGCTTGCCCAGGACGAGCGGGCCGATGGTCACCGGAATCAGCATCAGCACGGTACCGGCCACCGTTGGCGTGAAAATTCGCCGGAATAATGACAGCTTGGTCGCAAGCGCGAACTGGAAGAGAGAGGCAATAACGATCAGGCTCGCCATCAGTCCCGGTCCACCCTGCTCCAGCGCTGCCACGCAGACGGCAATGAAGGCGCCGGAGCTTCCCATGAGCAGAATATAGCCCGCACCAATACGCCCGACACGGACGGACTGAATTATCGTGGTCGTCCCACTGATCACGAGCGCGGCGAATACCGCCCATGACAGATAGACCTCACTCCCGCCGGCAATTCTGATCATCATGACCGGCGTCAGCACGATGCCGGCAACGGCGAGTATGGCATACTGGAACCCAAGCCCAATGGAAAGTGCGAGCGGGGGACGCTCATCGGGCTCGTAGCGAATGTCCTGGTGGGTGGCTGTGGGCCGATCCGCCATCGTTCACTTTCTGCGTGGTTGGGTCCTAGGGTCTCTTGAGTCTTGACCCAACAAACCCTGGGACCCTATAGACTCAAGAGACGCTTTTCAGCCGGCCACGACCGGGTTCTCCAAAACCCCAATCCCCTCTACTTCAATCCGGACCGTATCGCCGGCCTTGAGAAAGCGCGGCGGCTCGCGATAGGCCCCCACGCCCGAGGGGGTTCCGGTGGTGATCACATCGCCCGGTTCCAGGGGAAAGATGTGCGACAGATACTCGATCAAATACGGAATCTGAAAAATCAGATGTTTCGTGTTGGAGTGCTGCATTTCCTGCCCGCTCACCACGGTCCGAATGTCCAATAGGTGGGGGTCGGGAATTTCGTCTCGGGTGACAATGACCGGCCCCAGCGGTGCAAACGTCTCAAACGACTTGCCGGGCGTATGGCCGCTCCGGCGCTGATAGTCGCGTGCGCTCACGTCATTACAAATCGTGTAACCGGCAACATAGTTGAGAGCGTCCTGGGCTGAAACCGCTCTGGCCAAGGTGCCGATCACAACCGCCAACTCGCCTTCAAAATCAACCATCTGACTCACCGGCGGGAGGTGAATCGCCTCGCCCCTGCCGATCGTCACCGGCACGGTCTTGGCAAAAATCAGCGGATAGTCCGGTTTCTTCCTGCCGCCTTCCGCGGCATGGTCGGCATAGTTCAGTCCGATCCCAAGGATTTTTCCCGGTCTCGCGATAGGGGCTTTGAGTTGGACATCGGCCAGTGGAATCGGACGGTCGGCACCGGTGGCTTCCTGCGCCTGAGCCAGCACGGTCGCTCCGCCTTGGAGCAGGTGCAGCATGTCGCCGGGGATCGCTCCGTGGGAGGCGCTCGGGAGATCGATAACACCGGCGGCGGTCAACACACCCGTGCTGCGTTGATTGTTGCGTTCATAGGTGACGAGTTGCATGATCGCTACTCCTTACAGGCTACCTTCAGACCTCTGGGGCTTCGCTTCCCATATCCTTGAGTTTGCCGCGTTCGACCTTGCCCATGGAGTTACGCGGAATTTCGGCCAGAAAGCGATACAGGCGTGGGCGCTTATACGGCGCCAGGTTCTGTTCGGCGCGTTTGCGCAGCCGGTCTTCGAGGGTCGTCGCGTCCTGGTCAGCCTGGGGAACGACGAAGGCTGCGACTTTCTCGCCCAGATCCGCATCCGGTACTCCGGCAACCGCACACTCACGCACGCCGGCCTGGGTTTCCAGGACGGCTTCGACCTCCCCCGGCGTGACATTGGTTCCACCCACAATGATGAGTTCCTTCATCCGACCGTTGATGGACAAATAGTTGTCTACGGACAGCACCCCCAAATCGCCGGTGCGGAACCAGTCGTCACAGAAGGCCGTTGCGGTAGCCTCCGGATTATTCCAGTAGCCGCTAAAGACGTTCGGCCCGCGTACCCAGATTTCCCCGGTCCCCCCAGGCGAGAGCGGCTGCTTGGTGTGTGGATCGAAAATCTCAACCTCAACCCCCGACAGGGCCGGACCGACCGTACCGGGGCGGCGTTCGCCATCCAGGGGATTGGACGTATTGATCGCGGTCTCGGTCAGGCCATAGCGTTCGACAATACGAAAGCCCGACTGCTCTTCAAAGCGCCGAAAGGTCTCGGGCGAGAGCGGCGCAGAGCCGGAGATAAACACCCGCATTGAGGCATAGGACACGTCTCCGGCCAGTTCAGGCATGCGTTCAACCATACGGTGGTACATGGTCGGAACGCCCATAAACACGCTGATGCGATGTTGAGACAGCGCGGTCAGAACGACCGCAGGGTCGAAGCGGTCCAGCAGCACAGCCGCGTTACCGACGTACAGCGTTCCATACAGGCCGAGACCCAGGCCGTGCAGATGATGCGGCGGCAGGGCGTGCAACAGACGATCCTCGGCGCTCATTTTCCAGGTCTCGACCAGCAGGGCCTGGAGGTTGGCGCCGATGTTGTGGTGGGTCAGCCCAACACCTTTGGGTTGCCCGGTCGTTCCACTGGTAAACAGCAGCAAGGCAACCGCGTCATCCGGGCCGATATAGGGTTCAGCGCCAGGCCGATAACCGGCCAGCACGCTGGCTAACGCGACGGTCTGCTGCGGAATATCGTCCGGCTCTTCGTCCTGGGTGGCGACCCACCACGGTCCGTTGACCGCATTGATAATCTGCGGCGAGCGGTTGACCGTTGACGCGGTCGTAATCGCCAATTTGACCTCAGCCTGTTTCAGAACGGCTTCGGTCTCGACTGCGGAGAGCGCGGGGTTGAGCGGCACCACACCGGCCCCGACACCAAGAACAGCCAGGTGCGCGGTGACCAGACCGGTGGCTTTGCCCAGCGACAGGGCAACCCGGTCACCCGGCCGGATGCCGGCGTCGCGCAGAGCGGCCATCCACAGCGAGGCCTCCGTGAGCAAGGCGCCGCGGGTTTGACGCCAAATGACTTCTCCCGAAGGCGCGAGATGTTCAAACAGCACGCGGTCTGCATCGTGAGAAAGCCGGTTCCAGAAATGCTGCACCAAATTCATGAGTGCCTCGTGTACCACACCTGCTCGGCTGGAAACAAGCAGCCAAGGCTACCCGATTGGGCAAGAATCCGCTAGAAAATCAGGGATGTCACAGCCACCCACTGACGCGCCTGCCCTGTCCGCCCTCCAGGCCCGAATCGATTATGCCGAGCGGGTGAAAACCGTTACCAATCACATCCATGCCGCCTCGAATCTTGACGAACTTCTGGTCTCGCTCAGCCGTGACATCCTGAGCTTGTTTGAGGCCGAACATCTCACCCTGTATGCCGTGGACCGGGCCAAAGACGAGCTGTACTCTCGCTTTCTCGATATCGATCAGATCCACGAAATCCGCGTGCCGATCGGGAACCGCAGCGTTGCCGGCTATGTGGCACACAACAAGCAGGCCGTAAATATTGCCGACGCCTATGATGCGGCAGAGCTGCACCGCCTGAGCTCCCATCTCTCCTTTGATCGCTCCTGGGACAAGAAAACGGGTATCCGTACCAGGCAGCTCTTAACCGTCCCCGTCTGCGATACGACCAATACCCTGACCGGCGTGATGCAGCTCATCAACAAAAAAGGGGCGGCCCGGTTTACAGCCGCGGACCAGGAAAAGGTCCGGGAAATCGCGGCAACGCTCGGCATTGCGCTGCACAATCAATATCAACTCGCCGCCCGACAGACCAAATTCGAGGTCCTGCTGGCGGCCCACCACATCACCCCGCCGCAGCTTGATGAGGCCAGAGCCACGGCTCGCGACACAGGGGTGTCCATCGAGTCGATTCTGATTGAGCGGTTCGGGGTGCCCAAGCGCACGCTCGGCCAAGCCCTGAGCGCCTTCTATCAGTGTCCGTTTCTGGAGGCCGATCGTGACATCGATATTGCCCCCGACCTCCTGCGGGGCATCAATCCGAGTTATCTCCAGGCCAATTACTGGCTACCGCTCCGAGCCACGGATGACGCGGTAGAGGTTCTGACCGACGACCCGCGTGATTTTCAGAAACAGCAGGACATTCGACGGCTCTTCCCCGGCAAAAAGATCGCCTATGTTGTTGGCCTGCGGGAGGATATTGGCAAGCTGGTCGGGCTGGTCAGTACCAACCTGGCTTCCGATGCCTCTCGCACGGCCATCCTGGGCCAGCTTGTGGCCGAAGACCAGAGCGATACAGACACCAGCCCGGAGGCCGAAGCGGATGAGAATGACAGTGCCATTGTCCGCCTGGTCAACCAGGTCATTATCGACGCCTACAAGGCTGGGGCGTCGGATATCCATATCGAACCGCAGGGGGAACGCCAGGAGACGCTGATCCGTTTTCGTGAAGACGGGAGCTGCTACACCCACCTGCGCGTGCCCTCCCACAACCGGCGGGCCATTACCTCACGTGTGAAGGTCCTTGCCCAGCTTGATATTGCCGAACGGCGCAAACCCCAGGACGGCAAGATCAAGTTCCGTCTGGACAAGCGCGATATTGAGCTGCGCGTAGCCACCATCCCGACCGCGGGAACGGGCAATGAGGATGTTGTCCTGCGCCTGCTGACCGCCCATGAGCCGCTTCCTCTGGACGGGCTCAAGATGTCGGCCGACAATCTCCGGGCGTTTACCCAGCTCTTACGCAAGCCCTACGGTATGCTGCTGTGCGTGGGGCCAACGGGTTCGGGCAAGACGACGACCCTGCATGCGGCGCTCGACTACTTGAATATCCCGGAAAAAAAGATCTGGACCGCAGAAGACCCGGTGGAAATCTCTCAGGCCGGTCTGCGGCAAGTTCACGTCAATCCCAAGATCGGTTTTGACTTTGCCGCGGCCCTGCGCTCTTTTCTGCGCGCCGACCCTGACATTATCATGGTCGGCGAGATTCGGGACCCGGAGACGGCGGGCATCAGTATACAGGCCGCCTTGACCGGCCATCTGGTGTTGAGCACGCTGCATACCAACAGCGCCGTCGAGACCGTCACCCGGCTGCTCGAAATGCAGCTCGACCCCTTTAATTTTGCGGACGCCCTGCTGGGCGTTTTGGCGCAGCGGCTCGCCCGAACGGTGTGTGCCACCTGTAAAGAGCCCTACCATCCGTCCAGAGAGGAGTACGAGACCCTGGCGCACGCCTATGGCGAGAAGGCATTTGCCCGGCTCAGTATCCCCTATGACGATGCCTTTCGGTTGGTCCGCGGTTCCGGCTGCCAGGCATGTCGGCGGACCGGCTATAAAGGCCGGGTCGCCCTACACGAACTGCTGGTAGTTACCGATGAGATCAAAAGCCTGATTCTCAGCCGCGCCCCGGCCGCCGAGTTGCTTACTACCGCCCGCCGTCAGGGTCTGACCACGCTCATACAGGACGGCGTGCTGAAATGTATTCAGGGTCTGACCGACTATAAACAGGTACAGGCCGTGGCCATGCGCTAGCGTTCATTAAGCCGCCTCAATACTGAGCCTGCCCCGACGGCGAGAGGACAATCTCCACGTCCCGCCCCAGCGCTAATAACAAACGCAATCAGAGGAGGCGTGTTACTGACAACCATTCGATTAAGGCTCTCGCCGCGCGGCCTGGACTTCCGCCTTTGCGTCTTCGAGCGAGAGGTCAAAAGCCGGAACTCCTCGCGTGCTCAGGGCGTCGAGAAAGTCCAGGCGGTTCAGGCCAGCAAACCTGGCGGCCTGACCCAGAGACAGACGCTTTTCTCCGAAATAATGGATAGCCGCAACCAGCCGTATCTCTTGGGACAGTTCGGCCGGCTGCTCGCGAAGAGTAACGAGTAAATCTTCAGGAATATCCAGAGACACATTTGGCATGATTTTTTACCTCTGTACTCTGTTGGCGATCAAACTCCTGCGGCCTGAGGAACTGACTTCCTTTCTTAAAAAACAACTGATTGCAATGCTCTCTATTCGTGGTATTGGTCCGCCGCCTTTCCCCTAATGATTCGCCCGTAGGTAGCGGACAATTTCCATCATTACCTTGCAGTCAACTTCGTTGTAGCGAGCAATCTCCGCCATTCGCGGCAACTCGGCCATCGACACGCCTTTCTGCCGGGCCTCTTCGTCGCAGCGCCATGCGCCAACCATCGCCCCCAGGCCGTCAATTGGGCTGTCGGCCCAATTCGTTTCGATGAGACCGTGAGAGTACATGGCGTTGGCTACGGCTTTCAGGCCGAAACCCAGTGCGCCCCGCACTGCTACGGGTTCCTTATTCATCACTTTATTCAGGAAGTCGTACCAGCCCAACTCGGGCCAGCCGGCGCGCTCCCCGTGCCGCTTCCTCGCTGAATTATAGGCATTTTCCATCTGGGTTACTTCCGCGTGCGACCAGTGAAAAATACGCGGATTGTCGTTTTGCGGGTCCAGCCGGTTACGGACGGCGGACATATACGCCACCCATTCTTGAATAATACGGAGTTCTTCATCCTCGGTCAGACGATGCACAACCAGCGATCTAAATTGCCACTCCCCGTTTTCCATATGGCCGCAGCCAATCATAAAGATGAGCGGCTGTCCGCCCTTCTCCGGCAGTTTGGAAAAATCATCGTTCAAGTCGCTGCAAAACTCGAAGTCCACATAGAACTCGAGGCTGGGCGTGGCGAGCCATTCGTCCCGGTCACTCTCGATGCGCGCGGGGAGAATAGGCGGGCCACCATCGGTGTTGACCGCCAGAATCTGCTCAAGCGTAGGCCCGTATGTGTTGCCGCCAACGCCCACCGTCGCCGGAGCAACCTGCGGGTCGTCCCAACAGTAGATGCCGACCTCGTGCGCTTTTTTGCGTCCGGGTACTCCCACCCGCCATAACTGGGTCAGCTCTTTCAACTGGTCCGCCAGCCACTTTTTGACGCCTATCCATTGGTCTATGGATTTGTCCTGTTCGACGCCGGGTTCCACCTCGGCAGGTCTGATTTCCAGCATCATATCGCCGTCGTCAATATTGCTCATATTAGGATAAAGCTCAGGCACAGACGGCTTCGGGAGCAATTGCCAGTCCCGGCCATCGGTGCGTACTCGGCGAACCCAGCGGAGGGCATTCTCCACGTCGTCGGCAATGGCAACTCTGTTGGCGACGTTGCCATTCTGCGGAATCGGTCCCAACCGTTCCATTGCATTGGCACCGCGATAAGTGTTTCCTCTGCTCTTCAACTCCCAGCCGCGCCCGAGGAGAAACGAGGCGAGCGGCTCGAAACCCTGCAAGCGACCCAGCATCCGGTTGTAGATATACAACTGCGCCTTGTATGCCGGTGCGCTGCCCTTGTTGGCAAGCTCCGTGCCTTTTGCGTTTAGGTGCAACGTCGTAAACTTGGTGTCCACGACACGGTAATGCCAGCCGTTCTCCCCTAAGTCAGGCGCAGACGCCACAGCCTCCTGCTCCGGCATAGAATCAGGGAACATCTTCCGCAACACATCGCTGCGTATCAGGAAGTCCGGTGAGCCGTAGTTCATATTTTGGGCGTCCCATAACACGGCTTGGTAGATAATGGGCGCGCCTGTCCGCATTGCCTCAAAGGTTTCCTCTGCCTTATCCAGCCTGCTAATTTCCCGATAGTCTTGGGCGATCGTGATTACCTCATAGTGCTCTTGAAACAGCCGGAGTATGCCAGCCTCGAATTCTCTACCCTGCTCAAAAATAAACTCAATAAAATCGAGGTCTTTGTTGTAGTTATCTAATTCTCTCCTTGGTATGTAATCACGGCTTTCGCCGTACAGTTGCAGCCAGTCGATGAGCGGGTCACCCAGCACCCAGTTTCGCGTGCGGCCTGCGCTTACCCATTGCTGCCAGTCGTCGTGAGACACAGGAACCGCGACTTTTGATCCGTCGTCCCGGTGTGTCAGCGCGTCAATGCCCATATGAGACCTCCGGAATTTTGTCGGTCATCATATTGGTTAGCTCCAATAGATAGAAGGATACCGAGCATCAAAGCTCAGCGACGCCTTGCGCCACCTCTGCAAGGAGGAGAGCTTTGGGGTCGAATTGACACGGCGCCCCGAATTGCGCAAAGTGGAGCGCTGAAACATAGGCAAACTGGTCAGAGGAACACACCGAGCCACACAAGGAGGAGCCATGGCCTACGATATCGTCATTAAAAACGGCACCGTCATTGACGGTACCGGCAGTCAACAACTC
>WTHD01000069.1 GCA_011523265.1 Candidatus Binatota bacterium | reverse complement strand
GCCGCCGCCGAAGACGAGAACCGCAAACGTGGGTGAGCGCCGTGCGCTTTGTCGATACGAATTCGCGGCGGTATAGTGCACTGGCCCAGTAGGAGTATCCCGAGATGACCCTTCTTGTCGCCGGCCTTGTTCTGTTCTTCGCGGTCCACTTGATACCGAGCGTCGTACCCCTGCGCGCCGCGCTGATCGCCCGTCTCGGCCTAAAACCCTACCGTGGCCTGTTTTCGCTCGTCGCGTTGGCAGGTCTGGTACTCGTGGTATGGGGGTTCGCCTGTGCGCCCTTCGAACCGTTGTACGCGCCCCCAGCCTGGGGCCGCCAAGTGGCGATGGTCGCGGTGCCCGTCGCGCTTGTGCTGTTCGTGGCGGCCAACATGCCAACTCATATACGCGCCGTGCTCAGGCATCCGATGCTGCTCGGGGTACTGCTGTGGGCAACCGCCCACCTACTCTCCAACGGTGACCTCCGCTCGGTCATGCTGTTCGGCAGTTTCGCGGGCTATGCGGTATTCGACCTCGTCAGCGTCGAGGTACGCGGCAAGCGACCATCGACCGACAAGGCGCCGCGCCTCGCGATGGACGGGGCAGCCATCGTCACGGGTCTCGTCGCCGCCGTCCTGCTCACGGTCTTCCATGCCACCCTCTTTGGCGTGCCGGCGATCTAGAAAGTCGCCCCAAAAGCGGCGTGACGCCGCGCCCGCCACACCGAGACACGGAAGGGCGCTGGATATCAGACATGGAAGACGGCTATGCCACGGAGCTGGTCCAGCAGGCGATTGTCAGAGAACAGGGCGAATGCTCAATGATCGAATTGGGTGGGACCGGGACAGAGGACCAGGAAAACCTCATCACTGAGACGGCTCTGCGCGGCTATTGGAATTACTACCACGACGTGATGGGTTTTTCCTAAAACGTCACCCACGGAAAAAGGCCAAACGTGGTAAGTCCGTGATTTTATTGATACCCCGTCCGGCACACTACGTCTGAAAAGATGTTATGTGTCAAACCTGCTCGGGTTGTCGCTCTAGGGGACGCTGTAGAACGCCACGCCTGCCCGCTCGCAGGCGACCTTAATCCGGTGTTCATACCGCCCGATCTTTCCGTCTGTATTATAGATAACAACGGCGGGTTTTTTGCCCGTGAGAGATGCAGCAAAGAGCGCCTGCTGTACGCTGTCCAAGCTGCTCCGTTTATCGAGCCCGCCCTCATACACCGTATTCTCTGTCTCGCAATCCACCCGGATATAGCTCGTCCCGGCTAGGTAGGTGTACTCGTGCCGGACTTCCGTCTCTCCGCCCATGCTGGAGCAAAAGGACGCGTTGTACGCATCCTCCTGGGCCTGGGCAGGAGCGGAGAGGAGGAGACAGATGGCAAGGATGCTAATCAACAGTGACATACCCTTCCTCAGTCCGGATTGCCCACTCTTCCCTGACAACCCGTCCCCGCGGTAGTGTCTCAGTTTGAACGCTTTGAGTTTCGCGTTAGTTTGGACCCCCTGCGTTCTGATTTAACCCGAGACAATACATTCTGTATGTCTTTTCTGTCAAGTTTAGACGCGTCCGGGTAGTGTCTCATGTTGAAAAATGCTGACCAGGAAAAACGGGGCAGTCCCCCTCCCCACCGCTTCTCCTAGTCATCGGGTCCCCTCTCGACGCCCAGGCACGGCGCTGAGCCATGCACGGAGGGCTCTCGTACATCCAGACACAACTGCTGGCGTCTGTCCTTACCAATTTGGGAGGAAAATCGTCACCTGACCTCTGCCTGGGGCTTTCAAGACGGGCGCAGGACTCGACTGTTACCGCAGGCGCTCGGACAGGAAGGAATAGTGTGACGAACGCAGAGGAGAACCAATTTCAAAGTGAGGCACTACCGTCCCCGCTCGTCTGTATAGGTCTGGAGCAAGACCGGCTGGCCCGCTATTCCTTCCCGATCCAGCCACAGCTCTGCCCCAGCCCGGCTGTCAAAGTGTCGTTGGACTATTCCGCCCAGTAACGCAGTGCGAAGGGCAGGGAAGAGGGAGACTGCCATGGGGGTTCGGCTCCTGTCGAATCTGTGGGGGAAGAAGAAACTGCTCTAGCTCTTCACAACGACCTTTTCGCCGTACACAAAGCGGGGTCGGAACCTGTTCAGGATTGCCGGCAGCACCGTCATTGAGACGAGCAAACACGCTCCCATATTGAGCGACAGCATGGCGCCGAGGTAGAAGTTGGGGCGGAAGCTCGAAGTCAGAAAGACCAGGAAGCCGCCGATGACGACCACGGCATTAAAAAAGATGGCTTTGCCCGAGGTGGCC
>WTHD01000418.1 GCA_011523265.1 Candidatus Binatota bacterium | reverse complement strand
CAGACCAGTGCGTGCGAGAACGCATTAAGCACGGTCGGAGGATTGAGAGTAATCCAGGCCGCAGGGCCGCGCTTTTCGTACAGGATATCTTGCAGCTCCATAGTTCCCTCCTGTCTGCCAGAGAACATGACATGCAGGGCTGCAAATTACCAGGCTCAGGTCACACCTGCGGCCCACTCTGCCTGACGAATGAGCTGGATCTTGCGTTCGTACAGGCTTTCTTCAAGTCCGACCGGATACTGTCCCGGCTGGTTCAGGCGGGTGACATCGCCCGGGAGTTTGGCCAGTTGCTCCTGGGTCCGCTGGCGGATGTGGCTCAGAGGTGGGCTTTCGTAGACGGCTCTGCCCTGACGGAACACCGGCGCCAATAAGTCGGAAAAAGCCGTGTCCCCTGAAATCCTGCGGCGGGTGGCCGGATCGCTCACATCGACCATGGTGCAGCCGTCTGCGAGGTCAGCCTCTTTGCCGTACATCACGTCGCACAGAAATCCCTGGTGCGTGTGGTAACGGCGAACCTGGGGAATATCCGGATTGGTCACTTTCACCGTCTCTTCCGACAGCTTGATTCTGTCCTGCCACGTGCCATCGGGAGCGCGGACCGCGGTCAGCTTGTACACCCCACCCAGGGCGGGCTGATCGTAGGCGGTCACGAGTTTCGTCCCCACCCCCCACACGTCAATCGTGCTGCCCTGTTCCTTGAGCTGGGTGATCAGGTGTTCGTCCAGATCGCTGCTGCCGACAATGCGCGCGTCGGGAAAGCCGGCGTTGTCCAGGATGTTCCGGGCTGCGATACTGAGCTGGGCCAGGTTGCCCGAATCGAGACGGATGCCGACCATTTCATGACCGTGGGCCCGCAGCCATTGCCCGACCCGGGCGGCCTTTCGTACCCCTTCCAGGGTGTTGTAGGTGTCTACCAGAAAGATGCAGTTATTGGGCAGGGCCTCGGCGTAGGTCTGAAACGCTTCCAGGTCATCCTCAAAGACCATGACCCAGCTATGCGCGTGCGTGCCTCTGACCGGAATCCCGAACAGCTTACCGGCCAGCACGTTCGAGGTGGCATCGCAGCCGCCAATATACGCGGCCCGGCTGGCGGCCAGGCCCCCGTCGATGCCCTGGGCGCGACGCAGGCCGAACTCCAGGACGGGCTCTCCGCCGGTCGCCAGGCAGATCCGGGCGGCTTTGGTCGCGACGAGCGTTTGGAAGTTGATCAGATTGAGCAGCGCCGTTTCAATAAGCTGACACTGCATCAGCGGCCCTTGAACGCGGACCAAAGGCTCGGGCGGAAAAACCAGCGTGCCTTCCGGGATGGCATCGACCTGGCAACTGAAGGTCATGGACTCCAAGGCGTCAAGAAACGCCCGGTCGAACAAGGGCTTGCCGTCGGCGCCGCACACCTCGGTCAGAAAGGCCGTATCGTCCGCGTCGAACCGAAAATGGCTGAGAAAATCCACCATATATTCAAGGCCGCAGGCAATGCTGAAGCTTCCCCCAAAGGGGTTTTGGCGGAAGAAGAGATTAAAAACGGATTCCCGGTCGGCGAGCCCTGCCTTCCAATAGCCATAGGCCATGGTGAGCTGGTAGAGGTCGGTCAGCAGGGTCAGGGAGGGCCGGTACAACTCAGACGGAATTTTCATGATCGTTCAGCGGATAGCGCGACGCTCCTATTCGAGATTAGCCTCAATAAGCAGCGGTCCTGGGTTTTTGAAGGCGGAGTGAAGAGCCTCGTTGAGTTCTTCCGTGGTATGTACCGCCCGGCCTTCCACCCCAAAGCCCTCGGCCAATTTCACAAAGTCGAACTCAGGCGAGTCGAGCGCCGTCAGCGACAGGCTGGCCTCCCCCGGTGTCATCTTGGCGCGTTCCAACTCCCAGCGCAGAATGGAATAGGCTCGGTTCTTACAGATAATACTGGTCAGATTCTGCTGCTCGCGGGCCATGGTCCACAAGGACTGAATGGTGTACAGCGAAGAGCCGTCGCCTTCGAGGCAGATGGTCGGACGGTTCGGGGCCGCAGCCGCGGCTCCCACCGCACACGGCAGCCCCTGGCCGATAGAGCCCCCCGTCAGCGCCATATACGTAAACGGTGGCGCTCCGCCGGCCATGCCATGATAGGCGAACCCTGCGGTTGCGCCCTCATCCATGACAATCGCTCCCTCGGGCTGGGCCGCGGCCAGGGCCCTGCACATATTGGCCGGGGTGAGGGGGCCGCTCGGCACTTCCGGACGGGGCAGGGCCGGCGCCGTGCGCACGGCAGGTGCGTCAAGCGCATCGGCAAGGGCGGTGAGGGCGGTCG
>WTHD01000132.1 GCA_011523265.1 Candidatus Binatota bacterium | reverse complement strand
GGACGCCCTTGGGGCCTATTTCCCAAAGACTGCGTTGACGAGTTCGGTATCCAGGTATTCCATGACCTGTTGCACCTTCCCGTTTTCAAGTCGGAAGACCTGGGCGTAGGTGTTGTTATATGTCTTACCGGACTTGGTCATGGACTCACCGTGGCCTTGCAGGACTACGTTGTCCCCTTCGGCAATCAGATTCTCCACGTGCATGGTCAGCCCGTTTTCGAGCTGTGCCCCGAGCGGTGCCAAGACTTTTTCAACGAATTCCTGTTTGCCCTTGAATACGCCCGAGAATTTGGTCGAGCCGATCAGGGTGAAATTCACGTCGTCCGCCAGAGTGTTCAAAAAGGCGTCCGCATTCCCTTTCGAGAGCTCGGCAAACATATTTCTGATGATTTCCTTATTCTCCGCTGCACCCATGATTTCCTCCTATGAAATATTCTTCGGCGGGGAAACTGTACGCCGGATGACAAAAGGGTGTCAAGACAAGATAGGAGAGCAACGCGCCGTCTGAACTGGCAGCCATCTGCCCCTAGCGTCCGGGGAATCGCTCGCGCAGCCAGTCAACAATCACCTTCATCGTCGCGTCGCGTCCGCCGTGATCGGGCTTCGATGGAAGCGGGAAACCAAAGTGATCGGCGTCCACATGCGCAATATGTTTGTCGTCAGCCGGCGAGTGTTGATAGACGGCTTCCGACTCCTGCGGATAAATGGCGTGATCTCCGGTGTGATTCACGACAAGGGTCGGCAGGCTGATATGGGTCACATTGTCCAGGACAGCCGCTCGCGAGGACTGGCCCGACCAGGTGCTCAGCCAGGCACGCGGCGTCTGGTATTTGGCAAAGCCGGCCTCAAGATAGTTAAACAGGTCCGGTCGCGGCGACCAGAGCGAGCCATAGTCCCGCGCCGAGGGGTGAATCGACGGGTCCGTATAGGCCAGATTCGCCTCGGTGCGGTGAATCTCCATATAGCGCCCAACGAGGGCCCGCCGGCTGAGAAAAGTCCTCCGTTCCAGCGACTGGCCGTCAAAGTCCGGCTGTCGAATCTGGTCTTGGAAATAGCGCTGCTCGTCAACATAGCGACGGGCAATGGCGTCAATCCGCTTTACCCGCTGCACCTGAGCGGCGCGGTAGCGGGCGATGAACTCGGCGCTATACGAGTTGGGCTGCGGCGGCTCACAAAAGCCGTTGGCCGGATGATACATATCCAGACTAGGGTCACAGGAGAGCGGGTCGTCCTCGTCTGTTACGGAGGGATCGATGGCGCCTTCCAGGAATTTCCCTTCCCCAAGATGGGCCGCCAGAAAGACCATCCCGTCGGCGCCCGGCAGTTGAAATCGATTCAGATCGTACGGGTCGCCGGCCGGGGTCGTTGTCAGTCGACCCGGCGGGTCGGTCACGGCTTGGGCTAAATAAAAGGAATATAATGAACCGCCCCCACTATTGCCGATCAGCACGATACGCTCAAAGCCCCGCTCTTCTCTGAGGTAACGTAGGCTGGCGGCGATATCCAACAGCAGCATTTCGTGGATACAGGCAATATCGTTGCTGGGCCAGCGGCCTTCCTGACCAAACGCGGCATACCCACTGTCAAGCAGATAGGGGATGGCATAGTGACGGCTCATATCGGCCCGCGGGTGCATCAGGCACACCACTGTTTTCTCTCCGCCGCGGGTGTATAGTACGCCTTTTGATTCGCCCCGGTCTTCTGCGGTGAACGGAATGATCTCGGCCTTGGTGGGTGACGCGAGCGTCTCAAACGAAATCAGGCTGAGGCCCAGGGCCGAATAGCGTGGAATGCGGGCGAGTGCCATAGGCGGTCTTCCTTTCTCACACTGCCTCATGAGACATAGAAGACCCCGCTCCCCTTGTCAAAACATAAGAGGCCGGCTTTCCCCTGACTCGCCCTTGCACCCCTGCCCTTTTCCGAGCAGTATAAGGCGCAAGGAAGGGGGGTTCGTATGGCTACACCGGCACGTGAACGTTTCACCGCTCTTGTCTCAGGACCTGAAGCAGAACTGGACCTTGCCGAAGCCGCCCTGCTGATTGCGCAGGAAGAACAGCCAAACCTCGACGTTGCCCACTACTTGCAGCGTCTCGACCAAATCGCGGACGCGGTGCGCGCCAAGCTGTCCGGGTCCCCTACCCCTCAAGACCGGATTCAGGCCCTCAACACTCATCTCTTTCTTGAGGAAGGTTTAAGGGGCAATGCCGGTGAATACTATGATCCGCGTAACAGCTTTCTGAACGAAGTATTGGAGCGTAAGACCGGTATCCCGATCACCCTGTCCGTTCTGTATATGGAGGTGGGTCGGCGCTTGGGCCTTCCCTTGGCCGGGGTTGGATTTCCGGGTCACTTTTTAGTCAAATATACCGGTCCGGATGAAGAGCAGATTCTCGACCCGTTTGCCGGCGGCACGACGGTGACCGAAGAGCAACTCGCCGCCAAGCTGAAGAGCATGTATGGGGACAATAATCCCTTTGTGGCCCAAATTCCGCAGCTACTCACCCCGGCAACGAAAAAAGAGATTCTCATCCGTATGCTCCGCAACTTAAAGGGCGTCTATCTGCAAAAGGGCGATTTTACCCGCGCCTTGAGCATTATTGACCGAATTCTTTTGCTGGCGCCGGACGTTGCCGTAGAGGTCCGCGACCGCGGAGCCGTTCAGCAACGTTTAGGTCGTATGCAGGGTGCGGTCCAAGACTTCAAGAAGTATCTGCAACTGGCACCCAATGCCGAAGATGCGGCAAACATCCGTGCCCTTATCCAGCGCTCGGTCGCCCAGCTAAATTAAAATAATGGCCAATGCCATTCGGCCTGTTCGCGTCTCGGCCGGTCTCGTGACCCGCTCCGGCCAGTTGCTGATCTGTCAGCGGCGCAGAGACGCCTTGCACGCCCTGAAATGGGAATTCCCCGGCGGCAAAGTCAAAGACAGCGAAGATGCGGCGACCTGCCTGCTACGTGAGTTGGCAGAAGAGTTGGGAATTCAGGCCACGCTGGGAGAAGAACTCCACCGGACCAGCCATACCTATCCGAACGGACGGCGTGTGGCCCTGACCTTTTTCCATGTTCCCGCCTACCGGGGCGCGCTGGCCAATAATGTTTTTGAGATCCTCGCCTGGGTGGAGCCGACGCAACTCCTCGACTACGACTTTCTTGAGGGGAATATCGCCTTTGTCACCAACCTCGCGCAGGGCCGGTGGGGCCATATCTTCTCCACCGACTGAGACGCGGTGTTCCACCCGACCCGGCTTCGACACAGCCTGCGTCTCACACCTTGAAGCGGAAATGGACCACATCACCGTCCTGCACGACGTAATCCTTACCTTCGAGCCGCATTTTTCCCACGTCCCGACAGCCCGCCTCTCCACCGTGTTCGATATACGCCTCGTAGGCGATGACTTCGGCTCGAATAAAGCCGCGTTCAATATCCGAATGGATTTTTCCCGCGGCTTTGAGCGCCGGCATGCCGCGTTCTATAGTCCAGGCGCGGGCTTCCATCGGCCCCGCAGTGAAAAAGCTCATGAGGTTGAGCATGCGATAGGCATACTGAATGAAGCGATCCCGCGCCGATTCCTCCACACCGAGGTCGGCCAGGAAGAGGCCGCGTTCGTCTTCCTCCAGCTCGGCGATTTCCATCTCCACCTTGCCACAGATAGGTACGGCGGTAAGCCCCTGTTCCTCAATATAGGACGCGACTTCCCGCGGCATTTCAGCCTGCATCTCTTCTTCTGCCCGGTTATAAACAATCAGCAGGGGTTTCTGACTCAGAAAGGCAAAACCCGACAGCAGCATTTCTTCTTCGGGCAGAAACGTTTCGTTTCGTAGCGGCTGCTCCGCTTCAAGCACGATCTGGCATTTCTCCAGCAACTCGCGTTCGCGCTCCTTGCCCTTTTCCTTGCGCAGGCGTTCCAGGCGTTTCTCAATCACCCCCATGTCGGCCAGGATCAACTCTGACTGAAAGTCACGTAAAGCTCGGAGAGGATCGGCGGGCGCGGTCGCCAGCGGATCGTCAACGGCGCGTACCACTTGGGTCAGCGCTTCGACCTCGCGCATCTGGGCCAGCGAGCGCGTATCCAGCGCGGCCTTGCGTTCGGCCGAGGGCGGAAAGTCGAGGAACGTCACTTCCGCGTATTTTTTCCGGTCGGGCTGAACGATCTCGGCCAGGGCATCAACCCGGTGGTCGGGCACTTTGACCACGGCAATCGCGGCGTCGCGTTTGGTCTCAAAGCTACCAACCTCGGCGCTCATGCCGGTCAGGGCGTTAAAGATGGTGGTTTTTCCCGAACGGGCAAATCCGACTAAACCGACTTTCATAGGCCGGAGTCTAGCAGCTTAGGTGTACATTTGCACCGCTCAAGCGCCGCTAGGGCTCACAGCCCGCGCTACGCGGGCCTAGTGTTTTCACGCATTTAACGGTGTTTCTGGTCCTGAGGTAAGGAATTTTCGCTTGCTATTAGCCCCGGTTGAAGCCCGCACTCCTAAAGGATGAGAGAGATGCGCTACACAGCAGCGTGATTTGCGCTAGCCACGAAACTCTTGAATGGACGTGGCCGGCCGGCCGTCCTTGAGGGCGATCTGGCGGGTCACGGAGCGGGTCATGGCCCCGAACGTGGGCATCCAGCACGAGTGGCGACCCGGACCGCCGACGACAAGAATCATGAGCCGTTCCGGCTTGCGAATCAGCGGGATGGCGTCCGCGTCGG
Source organism: Candidatus Binatota bacterium (assembly GCA_011523265.1). Classification (GTDB taxonomy): domain Bacteria; phylum Desulfobacterota; class Binatia; order Bin18; family Bin18; genus Bin18. The sequence continues at coordinate 6,488 of WTHD01000132.1, read as the reverse complement.
GAAAGGCGTCATCCGGGGTAAACCCCATGCCGATCATGCCGCCCGCCTCCCATTGTTCGCGCGGCACTCGGGCGTGCTCAAAAACATAGGCGCGGATGTCGTCTTTTGAGATGCCGTCTCGGGCCAGGATCTCGGCGTGCTCCGGTCCAAGCGCAAGAATCGGTTCACCAAACGCGTAGGCGTTATTCGATCCCATACCGGCCATGGTGCTGGCAATGGTCGTCAGAATCCCTGGCGCGGCACTGCTGATATGGTCGTTGATATTATGCGGCCCCTCCGCTCCGCACACCGTGACCGTGCTGGTCTCGGCCGCAAAGCCGCGTTCGACGTGCAGCGGTCCCCAGGGATTTTCTTCCTCGTTCTCGGCAATACAATAGCTGTATTTTGAGGGCTGACCCTGGGTTGAGCGGTCCAGCATGCCCGGCGTTCCCCCGCCGACATTCAGCAGGACCAGACGAATCGCCCGTCCGATCGTGGCGTTTGGCCGCCAGCCCTGGCCAAAGGCGTTATAGCGCGAGTTGACGCCTATTTCCGACGCAATCGGGCCGTTGAGAATCAGCAGTGGCGCGCAGGGGTGGGTGGTGCTCTGGACTCCGTATAGATTGAACGGGCCTTCGAGCAGTGCCTCGACCGCGGCAATAATGACCGGAAAATATTCGGGCACACAGCCGGCCATGACCGCATTCACGGCTAATTTTTCCAGGGTGGCAAGGCCGTATTTGGGCGGTATCGGCCCCAACACGTCTTGGGAAGCGCGGTCCGTCCAGGCCAGCATCTTTTCCACCCGCTCTTGTGTAGGCGGAATAATCGGGAGACCGTCCGTCCAGCCTTGGTCGTAAAACCAATCGTTGACGGCTTCGAGAGAGTCGTCCAGGGAGATTCGGTCTGATTGGAGATCCATGATGCCCTTGCTCCCTCTCCCCTGGGGCAGAGGGTCGGGATGAGGAGGTTGATTACGCTGACACCCGCTCGATCTTTTTCTCCATCGGCTTGAGAAACCGTCCACGATACGCGTCGGCCAACTGCTCAGCCGGCTGGGTCAGAATGGCCAGAATTTCATCCACCACGGCCGCGGCTTTGGCCTGCACCACCTGCGGTGTATTACCGGCCAGGGGATGGGGAATCACGGCAATGGGCACACCGCTCATACCCAGGGTGCGGGACTCGGCCCGACCGAGCGGAGCAAACTCGTCACTACAAATGACGGCGGTCGGAATGCCTTGCTTTTCCAGTTCAATGGTGTCGTGGAGACCCCACGACGTGCACGAGCCTCAATCGCCTATGGCCGCGACAACCACGTCACAGGTTGACAGACGGGCCATAACCTCCTTGGGTGCGCCGAGCGAGGCGTTCTTTTCACCTTTGATAACGGCGAAATCGCCGCAGCGTTCGTGCAGCAGCGCTTCCACCTGTTCGAGCAGCAGGCCGGCGTTGGCCTTCCGGTTATTCAGAAAGCCGATTGTTTTCCCGCGCAGGCTCCCGTCTCGTCGGGCAAGCGGTAGATCACCGGCTTGTGATTCTCCAACCGGACTGAGGACTTCAATCTGTCCCATACGCACCTCCCTTGCTCTTCGCTATATAGTCCAACCCTCTTGCCCGTGCAATGGAACGCCGGGTACAGTTTCGGCCACCAGGAATGAAGCCATGGCGAACGTCAAAATCCCGGTTTACTACGATTATGCCTCTTCCCTCAGCTATATCGCCAAGCGTGTGATGGAACAACTCAACGGTCAGCTCACGATCGAGCTGTTGTGGAAGGGTGTAAACATTGCCCGCCGTCACCAGGGCTGGAAAAACGGCGAGATGATCGGAGACGAGGCCAAAGGCAAAATTGTTCGCATCTCGCGCGAAACCGGTGTCCCGCTGCGCATCCCGGCAAAATGGCTGGACTCGGCCCACGCCTTGGAGGCGGCTGAGTTCGCCAAAGGCCACAACCTGTTTGCCGTCTATCACGAAGCGGTTTTTGTGGCCGCGTTTGAGGCAGAGCAGGATATTGGCGACCTGTCTGTTTTGCTTGGCGTGGCCGAACAGGTGGGCTTACCCGTGGCTGAATTGGAGCAGTCTCTACGGTCCGGCGAGCTGACCCAGCGGGTTCAGACAACCGAACAGGAAGCCGCCAAGTTTGGCGTGGTCGGCTATCCCACCTTTCTCCTCGGCGAGTTCCCGTTGATTGGCATCCAACCCGCGGAAACCATGCGCCTGCTCATCCAGCGTTATGTTGATAAAGCGCGCGAGCAGGTGGGACATTAGGAGAGTCAGAACTGCACCGAAAACCCCTCGCGTTCGTCGTTCTCTTTGTCAATCACGGAAGTGCGGGCGGAAGAGTAGTTTCCGGCTGGATAATAGAGAAAGCCGGACGCACTTTGGCCGGGCTCGACGGTCATATCCTGGAGTGCACTGCCCCCGCTCGGTGAGGAGACCGGGGCAACCCGCCCGCCACCTTCGGGTACCAGAAAAATCTTGCTGGCCTCAATCGCATAGGGTCGGGGCGTGTTGTTCAGGACCGTCACTCGCACGGGCAAAATCCCGCTCGCCTGTATATCGGTACCCAGAACGTTCTGGGATTCAAAACTATTGAGCGGCACAATGGTCAGTTGGAGGGTGCCGGTTTCGGGGTTCGCGGTTTGATACGCCTCGCGGCGCTGGATCATCTGATACGACATAGGAAAGCTGTTCACAAAATGGTGCGGCCGCTCTGCCGCACCAATCAGCGACGGGACATTGACCGCGTTCCGGGCATCAATGCTGGCACTACTCTCTGTACATGAAATAGTAACGATCCCAGAGGTCGCATTCTCCTTTACGGCAGAAATGCGCCCGACCTGCCCCGGCCGTGCGAGTGAGTAATCAGCAATAGTATAGCCCATCGCCTGGATTGCTTTGTACACAAGCTGATTCGCCTCTTCACAGGACGTTGCTGTCAGCTTGGGCTTTTCTCGCACCACCCGAGGGGGCGTCTTGGGGGCAGCACAACTGAGGATAAAAAACGAGAGGACACACGCAGTCAGGTGAACGGGACGAACGGTTATCTTCATGGGTATTACTCCTCGCAGTCTTGTCTGGCCGACAGGTATCCTACCATAGCGTCGGGGGGAGAGCGACTAGAAGAGCCTCGGCATCTGCCCTTCCAGCAGATCAGAAAAATCTGTACACTCCCGCCTGTCACGCGCTGCGCACAACGCAGCCTATCTTTCGGAGGATAGATCGGTGGAATTCAAAGAGGTTGTTGGTCGCAGACGCTCGATTCGGTATTTCCTGCCGTGGCGTCCGGTGGAACGGGACAAAGTCCAGACTATTCTTGAAGCGGCGAGATTGGCGAGCCGGATGCTGGGCTTGCCGGAAGAATAGCAACTGCTCGCCGGGAGGATACCGCACACTATGCCGATGGATATAGAGAAGACGAAAACGGTCCAGACGTGGCTGAAAGGCCTGGAAGACCAGTCCGGCGTGTCCCGCGACGAGGGATTGCAGCGCGTGGCCGTCTTACAGGATTTCTGCGCCCTGGTAGACAAAGAGCCGGATCAGATTATTGCGGAGTGCTTGCGCGAGGTGGAGGGTGGGAAAAAAATTCGCGCCAAGGGCCGCCGTCTTTACGCGGAAAGGATCACCGAGTTTGAATCCCGCATCGGAGGGGGCGCGGGCGAAAAGCGACAAAAGGGGAATTATATCCGCAGCTTTTTGATCCATAACGGCGTCTTATTACAAACGAGCCCACTGTCATAAGCTGGCACACGGCGTAAGGAGGACAGCATGGATTTTCTCGAAGTTGTTGGTTCACGGCGCAGCATTCGGATTTTCAAGCCCTGGGAGCAGGTCGAAAAGGAGAAGATACAACGGATTCTCGAAGTGGCCCGTCTGACCACCTGTCCGGGCAACCTCCAGCCGTGGCGCGCCATTGTTGTTGAACGCGACAAGCTGTCAAAGGAAGATCGGGAAACGCTGCTGGCCTGCGACAACTATCAGGGGGCGCACGTCAACGCACCGGTCTGGATCTACTGGTTTGCCGACGTGGAGGGTTCTACCGCAGACACCTTTCGGACTCGGGTCCACGATCTGGTAGACCTCGGTGCGCTGCCGACCTTCTACGGCTGGACGCATGAGACGATTGATGCGGCCATTGTCAAAGGCGAGACCGCGCCCGAAGGCATGCCAGCCATCCACTCGCTGATTCATGGTCTCCCGCGTGAGGCAGCGGAAGCCGTGGCCCGGCAGGAGACGGTTGGGGTGTGTGCGGTCGCCGTCCTGGCCGCCGTCAACGAAGGACTGGGAACCTGCCTGCATATGGCCGCCTCGGCCGAGAAAACTCCAGAACTTCACGCCGTCCTGAAAGCGCCCGAAGGCTGGGTACCGGTCTGGTGTCAATTGGTTGGCTATCCGGCCGAATCTCCGGATGGGGGCGGCCAACGACCGCGCCTTCCCTTTGAAACGCTCTATTATGACGGTACCTATGGCAAACCGTTTGAGCGCGAGTCCAAGGTTGTCGAAGAATTAAAAGAAGAAAAGCTGATCCAGGAACAAATGCCCAAGCCCGGACGTTTTGAAGAACTCAAACATCTGGCCCGCATGCTGGGTTTTCCGCTGTAGGGATATATGCACCCTCACCCGGTCTTGAGCCTGGTGAGGGCAGACTAATAGAGAAAAAATGCATCGACTATGAACGACTTGAAATCTTACCCCAGCGTCCAAAAGTGGATCGAGAACGTCAATCGCTATTACCATCTCAGCGATGAGGAGTGGGACGGTCGCATTCAGACCTTGACTGATTTCTGCCGGTCTGAGGAAAAGGACCCGGATACGGTTATTGCCGAGGCTCTCGCGGACAGAGGGGAGAAGGTTGACTTCATTCGCCGTCTCAAGAGATTCGTCAAAACCCAGACCTCGAATCCGCGCGTCGGACACGATTTGGAGAACATCGTTCGCTCGTTCTTTATCCATAACGGCGCCCGGGTGGTGACCCGTCCGTATCGTGCCGACTCCTAAACTTGGTGCGAGACTCCGGTCTAGCGCACCTTGGCCTGGAGCGATTCTTTGAATTCCTTGAGATCGCGCAACGCCGCGATAATATCGCTCAGTGAGTAGTGGGCGTTCCGCGGGCTGGTTGATGGCACCGCGAACACATGAGCACCACCAAAGCGGTGGTCCCGGTCGCCCAGCCCGGCATCTTTGCCGCAGCAGATGCGGTAGCCGGTCAACCCGTTAAAGCACACGATACGCGGCGCATAGTGAACAATTTTTTCACGGAGCGCTTTGGCGCCGCGACGAAACTCAGCCTGCGGGACCTCATGAATGCCCCCGGTCGGACGCTTGACGATATCGGTCAGTCCTATGCCCCAGCCCATGAGTCGGGCGTCATCTTCCGGCCCAACCGGGTCGGGAACCAGGCCTGAAGCCGACAGCGCCTCCCAGAAACGATTGACCTTGTTGGCAAAATAATGACCAACCTCGGCAGAATAGAGGCCGGGATTCAGGCCGACAAACACGATATCCAGGTTTTTTCGTAAATAGTCGGGCAAGGTCCGCTCTTGCCGGGCGTTTCCACGCCGGCTCGGTCCGAAGGTTCTCTGTGTTTCTTTTTTCATAGGGAGTGCTCGACTGAATCCAGGTCCTGGCCAGGAAAGCGGACCGCGTGGTAATGGCGTGTCAGCGCCCGATTTGACCAGACCGTCACCAAGGAGCCAAGGAGGATTCGATAGAGGTGTACACGTGGAATCTTCACCCGGACGGCCGGATCGAGCAGGTCTGGCGCGTCACGCAGGAGACGGACGGTTGCGGCACCGATGAGCAAAGGCCAGGCGCAGGCCAGGCGCAGTTGCCACTCTCGTCTGGGGATGGCCTGAGTATAGACCCAGCCCTCTTGATAATGGCTCAGGGTAACCTCCAGCAACTCACTTAACAGCGGTCGGATCGTCTTCAAGGCTTCCCGCCGGTCCGCGCCGCACAGTTGTTCCGGTTCGATCCCTGCGGCAATGAGATCGGTCCGGGGGAGATAGCAGCGCCCAATCCGCAGGTCTTGTGCGAGGTCACGCAGGATATTGGTGAGTTGCAGGCCTTTGCCAAATCGCACCGCCCGCGCCAGCATGTCCTCGGCGTTCCAGTGGTGCAGCGCGGCAATATGGTCCAGGGAGATTTTCGTCCAGAACTCGCCGACACATCCGGCCACAAAATAGGTGTAGCGGTCCAGGTCGGCTCGCGTTTCCAGCACGCCTACCCGCCCCTCCTCTTCGGCTGGGAACACCGTCAAATCCATTTGCATCCCCTGCGTCAGGGTGAGGACAAGCGTACGGATATGGGCCTGGTCTCGCGGGTCGAGCGCGTCCAGACACGAGAAGCACTGTCCGAGGCTTGAGAGTAAAATACGCTCGGCGGGATTGTCCTGGCGCGGGGCAAGCTCGCTCTCCAAGGTCTGGCAGACCGTCAGATTCCGCTCTGCAAATGCGGCTCGATACTCCAGCAGGCGCTCCAAGCGGTCCGCTCGCGGAACGAGGCGC
>WTHD01000149.1 GCA_011523265.1 Candidatus Binatota bacterium | reverse complement strand
GGGGCGCGGGTCAAACAGGCCGCCATCAACCGGGTGTTCGGCTTCGAGATCATGCCCGCCCCGTTTGTGGTGGCCCATTTACAGGTCGGCCTGACCATGCAGGACTTGGACGCGCCCCTGGCGGACGACGGCAATGAACGCCCCGGCGTCTTCCTCACCAACGCCCTGACCGGCTGGGAACCCCACACCACCAAACCCCTCCCCTTCCCCGAACTCGAAGAAGAACGCGATCGGGCCGAGCGGGTCAAGCAGAACACGCCTATTCTCGTGATTCTGGGCAACCCGCCCTACAACGGCTTTGCCGGCATGGCCGTAGACGAAGAGCGGATATTGTCGGAAGCCTACCGGGTGACCAAGCGGGTGCGGCGGCCCGAAGGCCAAGGCTTGAACGATCTGTATGTGCGTTTCTTCCGTATGGCCGAACGCCGGATTGCCGAGAAGACGGGACAGGGGGTGGTGTGTTTCATCTCCAACTATTCGTGGCTGGACGGGTTGTCGTTTACGGGGATGAGAGAACGGTATCTGGGAGCGTTTGACGCCATTCGGATTGATAATTTGCATGGCGACCGTATCATCTCGGAATATGCACCCGACGGGCGAACCAGCGAAACGGTATTCGCACTTCCTGGGCAATCGCCCGGCATCAAGGTCGGTACGAGTATCGCGCTGTTTTCCAAATCGGGTGCGGACTCTTCATCGAAGAGCAAGTGTATTCTGTACCGTGACTTCCACCAAGCGAAAGCCACCGAACGACGACAAGCGCTTCTGGATTCTCTTGACGCTCCTACAATAGATTCAGGCTATTCGTTTCTGGAGCCTAATCCTGGGCTAGGTTTGCCCTTCAAGCCCGCGCCGGTAAGCGAAGATTGGTTCGACTGGCCATCGCTGCCCGAACTATTCCCAGTGGCATTCCCAGGCGTGAAGACCAGCCGAGATGGGTTTCTTATTGATACTGACCTTGACCAACTCAAAGACCGGATTACCGCTTACTTCAATGCGGACTTGAGTCATGAAGAGATCGCCCGGCGTTATCCGGGGGCGATGAAGGCCACAGCGCGGTTCGACTCTCGTGCAGTACGTAACGCGCTGCTTGCGCGTGGCGGCCCTAATGAGAGCGGGTTTATCCGTTTCGCCTACCGGCCCTTCGACAACCGGTGGCTGTATTGGGAAGGAGAAACGAAGCTCCTGGACGAAAAGCGAGCCGATTATAGGCCGCATGTGTTTGAGGGGAATATGTGGCTGGTTAGTCAGCAGAAGCCACGCCGAGATTGGTCGCCTCCACAAGTGATCTCACATATCGGTTGTCTTGACCTCATGGACCGTGGCGCCACTTGCATTCCCGCTTGGCTCCGCGACGGGGACATGGGCAACCTTGGCGACGGCTTGCGACGACGCCCCAACCTGTCAGTCGCCGCGCAACGCTATCTCAAACATGTCAACACCAGCGTGGAAGACCTGTTCCACCATGTTCTGACCGTGCTGCACGATCCCGCCTACCGCGAGGCCAACGCCGGGGCGCTCCGCATGGAATGGCCACGTATCCCGCTGCCCGGCTGGCCTGCTGGAGACGCTTCCGAGGCGGAGGGAACCCTTGCCCGCTCTACTGCACGGGGGCGCGAACTGGCCGCCCGGCTTGACCCGGACACCCCCGTGCCCGACGTGACGACCGGAACCTTGCGACCGGACATCGCCACCATTGCCGTTCCTGCTACGGTGGACGAGCGTAACATGACCGGGGACGATTTCGCACTGACCGCTGGGTGGGGGCATTACGGAACGGGCGATGCGGTAATGCCCGGCCAAGGACGGGTGGTCGAACGTGATTACACGACGGACGAACGGGCTGTTCTGGGAGATGCGGCAGGCATACTCGGGCAGACCACGTTCGATATTTACTTGAACGGTAACGCCTTCTGGCACAACGTCCCGGCTGCGGTCTGGCGCTATAAGCTAGGCGGTTATCAGGTGCTCAAGAAGTGGTTGTCGTACCGCGAACGCGCGGTGCTGGGGCGGGCGTTGAGGCCGGAGGAGGTGTTGTATTTTGCGGAGGTGGCGCGGCGGATTGGGGCGATGGTGATGACCACAGACAATCGTGTAGGGCCGCCGCGGAGTCCTAACTTCTTCCGCGCATTTCAAATAGGAGCGAAGGGATGAGTTGGCGACGTGAAGAGCGGACCACGACCAATCCCAGCCGAATTGAGGTGAACACCCGGGCCATTCCACGCCTTCCCCCTGATGGATGGAAACTCTACTCGCTGACAGAAAAGATTCCAATCTCCCTCGTGGGTGCCGTCCCGAAAGACTATTTATCCTATGGCGCTCCCCGCTCTCCTACCGCTGTTGGTTATATTGCCAAAAAGGGCCGCCTGAAAGCTGCCGCCCGAGAATGTGTGACTGAGGAGATCATTTCAAAGATCGGGGCGATGTTGCCGGTCAAAATGGCCCGTTCGAAGCTCGTCCGTCTATCAAAATATGATGTTCGGTTTCTCTCCCGGAATTTTGTCACTCCTGGTCGGCAGCAGCTTTCACATGGCATTGAACTTGTGGCACGGTACTTCGCGGTCGAACCATCTGAAGTGGAGTCTACCTTCGATTTGCAGGAAAAGAGCGCAGAGCACGAATTTTATACGGTAGAAAACATGCTGACGATCTTGGAAAGTCTGTACCCCGACATGGCTCAGTCATTGGAAGAAGGGTTCGCTAAAATGCTTGCCTTCGATGCATTCATCGGCGCACCAGACCGGCATGCGATGAATTGGGGGGTCCTGATTTCGAGCGAAGAGGATGGGAATCCTGTCCGTTTTACCCCACTCTTCGATACGGCACGGGGACTCTTTCGTGAGGTCTCGGACAATGATCTGCGCAAGAAGATCGCCCTACAAGGGGAGGAGCGATTCATTGAAAACTACGCAAATCGGTCTTATCCTATATTTGGAGTGGGGGATGGAAGGCGCAGAAATCATTTTGCATTGATTGCCTGGATTATGGAACATCATTCGGGTACGCTTGGAAGACCGATTCGTCAGCTCTTGAGGGCGGTTCACCTTCCAGCGATTGAGCGCATGCTCCAACGGCGGTTTCGGAGGATTGTAACGCCGCTCCGTATTGGCTGTATCATGAAGCTCCTGGCCTTTCGGCTTAAACATCTTCAGTGAAAGGTTCTACTATGAGAGCAAAAATTGCTGAGATGCTACGGAACCAGAGTCGAATTTGGGGGATCCCTTTTTTTCATGCCGGTGGGGAAACTCCCGCTGAGCAATACCTGGAAATCTATAGAGACATGCTTGATGGGCATGGGCGTGCACTGGTGGGTCGGCTTTTCCAGGAGGGGAACGATAAGCATTGTGAATTTGTCTTTCGTTATGATCCAAACTACCACAAGGAGCCGATCTCTGCCTTCCCTGATCTCGGCAAGGAATACCGTTCCGAGCAGTTATGGCCGTTCTTCTCGGCCCGCATTCCGCCGATTGATCGAGAAGATGTGCGTGAGGCGATAACTGCCCTTAATATCAATACCGATCAACCTATTGAGATATTGGGCAAGGTGGCCCGGCTTTCCGTTACCAGTCCATACGAATTTCAGCTTAATGGGGTTGACGACCAGGCTTGAGATTGTACTGCACTGGAACTGCCTCTTTTTCCCAAAACGGCCGTTGCAGCCGAGGTGTCGGCTTACACCTCCGGCTCATCCGACCTACGGGCTGGCCGCGCCCTTGCCTTGTGCGTCAACGGGAAATAGAAGTCGAACAGAAAGGAAGAGACCGCGGATGGTAGACGATGCTTTTAGGCGCTACTTGTTTGATCGGGGAATGAATGCACGAACAGTCGGTAGCCGCCTCAGCAACTGTAAGCGAGTGGAAAGAGCCGAAGGAGACCTGGACGAGCACTACCGCAAGGACCACCTGGAAGGTATGCTTGCACGGTTGACTTACACGACTGAAGACGGGCGCCAGAGCAGGACACCGAAACACCAGATCGAGATCTCGGGCGATGTCAGAAACGGTACAGCCACATTGAAAAGCGCAGTAGCCTGCTATCGCGAGTTTCGGGCGAACAACGGCAGGGTGGGAAACGGCTCTTCACGCCGAACGCAGCCCACCCATCACCGGACGCCACCAGCGCAGTGGCCCGAATGGCAGCAGCCAAGCGAGGATGCCCTCCTCCAGCTCGCCAAGGCTCTCACCCCACTGGTCCGGTTCTTGAGGCCGGACATCATAGAAGCCATCGTCGATGACAATCGGCGAAGAAGCGCCGAGTGGTCTGCCAAACTCGACGCATTGGGCATAGAGCCGAACATCTATCTGTGGGAAGGCTCTCCTTGTGCATTTCCTGGCGTCAGACGCTACGCAGGAAGTGACGAAATCGCATATTTCAGAGGAAGAGGCTCGAACAATTCCTTACCGCCGCACTGCCTTAGCCTGGATGATAACGATTATCCAAAACACCTGTGGGCATTCGTGCTGACGGGGAAGCCCTTCCGTAAATCAGGCCCTCCCGGATACCAATTGGCCCACCTCGCCGACCACAAGGAACACAAGAACCGTTGGCGGGAGGAGTTCGACTGCGCTGGAACAGCAAATCCCCCATTGCTCTTCGGACTGTATACCAGCGCCGCGAACACCGCTTATGTGCCATTGACCTTTCTGAAGCCGACCGACTTCGCCGGCACTCTCCGTGTGCTGCTCCTGCGAAAGGCATACGCGCTGTATAGCCCGGTCTGTCGCCTCGCCCCACCGCCCCTTATTGAAAAGACGCCGGACTCGGTTTGGATTCCAGACAATTTCGAGTGGAGTTGCCCTGTCGGCTCCATCGCAAAGGTCTCCGGTTTCCTGGATTATCGAAGCAATCGGATGAAGAAACTTCTTGAGAACGTGGGGCGTGGCTTCGCGGAACACCGGGCAGACGATTAGTCGCCTGTTATGGACAAGCCTATATCACGCGGTGGCCGGTGAAGGTAACGAAAAGACCAAAGACCTTGGAGTTGGCCAATATAAGGGCATTGCTGTTGCAGACTGAATGCCGGGTCAATACCGAATCGCGCTGAGTAAATTCTTCTATGAACTGGATCGTGGAGACCCTGAAGGGCAGGGACGGGACATCGCGCGCAATATATGTCGTGGTCCACAATAAACGGGTCGTGGTGGTTGACTTTTGTCCCCTGTCATATAGGAACACTCTCTTTCTATGCCCCTTTGGCTTTTTCTCTGCATCATCCTCTGTGTTGTGGTTGCGCTGTTCTACGAGTGAGGGCCAACCTCGTCAATCATGCGAGACATCTATGAACGAGGAGATAAATTATGCCGAAATCAAGTAGTGCTAGTGTTAAGAGAAGCCTTATGAGCTGGACCCTGATGACCTTTGCGATTGCCCTATTCTTCTCCCTGGAAGTGCAAGCGGATCAAGACGAAGACAAGGACGAGGATGATTATGTGAAGGAATGGTGTGCGGCGAATGGCGGTGAACGGTACTGGCCGCTCGACGACAAGACGGAAGCGGATTGCCTGACTGACACACACGTCATTGAGTTTAAGCGCACTGGCGACTGGAGTAATGTCCTAGAAGGCGTTGGACAAGTCATACACTACACCCAACAGCTAGGACTTGATCGCCAGCCGGGTATCGTGCTGATCATAGAAAACAAAAAAGGATGCCGCAATTTGAGTCGTCTGCGAAAAACGCTGAAGGGTATTTCTGTCAATGGGAGGACCGTCGAGTTACTGCCTGCAATAGGCCCGTATGCGGAGCAGTGCCCGCAATAGGTCTGCGGACGCACTGGAAATGGCGAATCGGCGGCTGAACAAACTCATCAACATGAACAGCTAGAGCTCAAAGCTGGCCCGCAGATAGTAGAACCCGCCGTTGAATCCGTAGGGCGAGTTGGGTGGATATTTATTGCCGATCTCGCCCGCCCAGAGACTCCTGCGCGGATACTGATCGAACACGTTTTCCGCGCCGAGGGCAAAGGTCGCCATCTGCATGAACGGCAGGTTCCTGAAGGTGTAGGAGAGTTCCATACCGGTGAGCCAGCGTTCCCCGTTTATGGAGGTCAAGCCAGACTCATGGGTGAGCCGGCGCTCCCTGTTTATGGAGGTCAAGCCAGTCTCCACGATATCCTCGAAAAAGCCGTCGTAGTAATGCAGCCGGGTCAGAAATCGCCACGGCCCCCAGGTGTGGTCGGCCGTGAGAGAGAAGCGGAACTCCGGCAGGGCGTCTTCATACTGCCGCCGCCGTCTGGAATTGATGATGTCCGGGTTAAAGCTATCCACCTGGGTATCGGTCCAGTTTCCCACGAAGGTCAGCAGGGTGTGGCCGGCAAGAGTGTGGAGGGGGTAGGTTGCCACCACGTCTACGCCCTGGGTGGTGGTGTCGAAATCGTTGGTGAAGAAGTTCACCCCCGCGAAGCTGCGCGCGTCTGAAATCCCCTGGGCCAGTAATGTGTTGATATCCGCCTGCGTCAGTTTGAGATTACTCGTCAGGGCGAGGCGACCCTGAACCTTGATGCGATAGTAGTCGACAGTCACATCGAGGTCGCCCAGGCTGAAGACCGTACCCACGGAATAATTGATCGATTTTTCCGGCTCCAGTTGCTCGCCGCCTTTCAGGACTGCCGCCGGGTGGTCCGGCGGTAGGATCGCGTTGTCCACCAGCCGGTTTCCTTCTAGTGAGGTCGAGGTCTTGCGGTAGTTGGTCTGTCCCACGGTCGGGGCGCGAAAGCCCGAGCTGACCGAACCGCGCACAGCAAGAGCTTCCACCAACTGCCAGCGGGCGGAGACCTTGCCGTCCAGGGTATCCGCGATCCCCTCATACGCCTCATACCGCCCGGCGACGCCGAGGGTCACGTTTTTGATCACCTCGGCTTCCAGGTCCAGATAGCCGGCATAACTGCCCCGGTTGAACGTGCCGGCGATATCCGGCCCGAAGCCTTGAAACCCGTTGGAGCCGATGCCGAAGCCCTGAGCCGCTAGGCCGCCGGGGCTGTTGTCAACATACCAGGAGTTCTCTCCGCCGGATTTGATCTCAAACTCTTCCTCGCGGTACTCCAGCCCGAAGGCAAAGTTCAATGCCGAGTAGAACAGCCCCACATCGAACGGCCGGGAGATGTCCAGGTTAAACACCTTGTCAAACTCCCGGTAGCCGCCGGGTTTGTACGAGGTCGGGATGTTCGTACGCATGGCCGCGAGTTGGGGGTTGATGGTGTTATGCATGAAGAAGTCCACGCTATTATGGCCGAAGCCGGCGCTGGCATCATAGAACCAGCCATTGAGCAGTGCCGACGCGCTCTCAACCTCCCCGCGCAGGCCAAAGGTGATGCTCCAGTCCTCGACGACCCCACCGTAACGCGGCGTGAAGCCGCCCGGAAAACGCTCGTTAAAGGCGAAGCAATGGTCGGGCAGCCCTGCCAATGCTGCGGCATAGTCGGCTGCACGGTTCTTTGCAATTGGAGGACAACCCCGACGGTCGTCCGACAGGTCGGCGACCAGGACATTATAACGATTACCATCATCGAATATACCATTCCGGATGTTGGGGTCACGAAAGAAGAAGCCACCCTCCACCCTGCGCTCCGCATAATTACCAAACGCATATATGCGGCTGCTGACCTCCTCCAGGTCTAACCCCAGGTTGCCGAAAAACTTGTAATCGTACTGAACCTCGGGTGCGCCCCAGAGCTGGGCTGCTGGCCGCCGTATATGCTCATTGCCCGCCTCAATCCGTGCCCGGGCCTGGTCGAGCTGCGCACTCCGGCTGGTTTCGTCGGCCTTCAGGAACTCAAAGCTGAAATTGGCAAAGCCGCTCTCCGTCAAGGACAGGCCCAGATTGGCGGCCACATTCACCTTGTCGCCGTCGCCGTGGTAGTTCTGGCCGTAGCTGGTCTGCACGGTCAGACCTTCCCGGTCTTCACGCAGCCGGAAGTTCAGGATGCCGGCGATGGCATCCGATCCATACTGGGCGGCCGCTCCATCGCGTAAGACCTCCACCCTCTCCAACGCAATGGCCGGGATAGCGGAGATATCGGCTCCATGCGACCCGTTCGAAATGCCTCCAAATTCGGGGATGACCGAGGCGCGGTGGCGGCGTTTGCCGTTGACCAGCACCAGGGTGGAGTCGGGCGGTAACCCGCGCAGGTTGGCTGGGCGAATCAGGGTAGCGGCGTCACTGATAGGCTGTTGGTTGACGTTATAGGAGGGCACGGTCGCGGACAGCAGTGCGTCCATGTCTCGGATGCCGTAGGTCTGGAGGTCTTCACCCTGAATAACATCCACCGGCACCAGCGACTCCTGGGCCGAGCGGCCCGCCACACGGGAGCCGATTACCTGGAGTGCTTCGAGTCCTACGACCGACTCCTGTTGTTCGGTGTTTTGTGCGGTGGCCGACTCTGACTGACTCGTCTCTTGGGCGGAGACTGTCGGCGTACCCGTCAAGGCCAAGATCCCCGCCAACACCCCACCTCGCCATCGTTTGGTCTTCATTTTCGGCTTCCCTATAGGCGATTGAATCAAAATTGCCAGAAAAATACCTACTTCTCCACACTTAAAACTCGAAGCTGGCCCGCAGATAGTAGAACCCGCCGTTGAATCCGTAGGGCGACGAGGCCGGATATTGGGCGCCGGCGAGGCGTGCATACGGGTTTCTGGCCGGGTATTGATCGAACAGGTTCTCGGCGCCGACCGCGAGAGTCAGCACCCCCATGAACGGCAGGTCCATGAACCTGTACGAGAGTTCCGTATCCACGAGCCAGCGTTCACCCGCCTGTATGGGCAAGTCTCTTAGATAGGCCGCATAAAAACCGTCGTAGAAATGCAGCCGGGTCAGGAGCCGCCACGGCCCGTAGGTGTGGTCACTCGTGAGTGAGAAACGAAACTCCGGCAGATTGTCTTCAAGCTGCCGCACTCGCCCATCGTCAATAATAGTCGGATTGCGGCTGTCAACCTTGGTCTTGTTCCAGTTGCCCACAAAGGTGAACTGCGTGCTGCCGGCGAACGTCTCCAGCGGATAGGTCGCTACGAGATCGACACCCTGCGTGGTGGTATCGAAGTCGTTGGTAAAATACCGTACCCCGGTGAAACTGCTCGCGTCCACGACGCCTCGGGCCAGGAGTGCCGCTATATCCGACCCGGTCAGCGTCAGCGTCTTCGTCAAACCGATGCGATCCTGCATCTTGATGCGGTAATAGTCGAGAGTAACGTCCAGCTTGCCCAGGCTGAAGACCGCGCCCACAGAATAATTGACCGATTTTTCCGGCTCCAGTTCCTTGCCGCCCTTCTGTCGCGCAATCGGGTCGGTGGGGGAGAGGGTGGCTTCGTCCGCCAGTCTGCCGTCGATGAGCGATGTTGTCACATTGCGAATGTTTGCCTGGCCCACAGTCGGGGCGCGAAAGCCGGAACCGACCGAGCCGCGTACGGCCATATCGGCCAGGAATTGCCAGCGGGCCGAGACCTTGCCGTCCAGGGTATCGGCTATGCCTTCATACGCCTCATACCGCCCGGCGAGGCCGGTGGTCAGATTTTTAATCACTTCGGCTTCCAGGTCGAGATAACCGGCATAACTGCCCCGATTGAACGTCCCGGCATGCGTAGGGCTGAGGCCGGGAAAGCCGTTGGAGCCGATACCAAAGCCCTGGCGGGCCAGGCTCTCCTCGATTTTCCAGGAATTCGGCTCACCGGCGTGTGCTGAAAATTCTTCTTCGCGGTACTCCAGCCCAAAGGCGAGGTTTAACGCGGAAGAGAAGAGACCCAAGTCGAACGGCCTGGAGATGTCGAAATTGAACACTTTGTCGAACTCGCTATAGCTGCCGGGTTTGTACGAGGTCGGAATGGCGGTCTGCATATGGGCGAGCTGGGGGTTGATGGTGTTATGCATGAAGAAATCAATGCTGTTCCGACCGAAGCCGGCGCTCATGTCGTAGTGCCAGCCGTCCAGCCTGTCGGACAGTTCCCCGCGCAGGCCGAAGGTGACGCTCCAGTCCTGCATAGAGCCACCGAAGCGCGGCGCAAAACCGCCCGGAAAGCGCTGATTGAAAATAAAGCAGTGAGCCGGCAGATTCACCTTGGTGTAGTCTGCGGCCGGGTTGGCTGCTACCACCGAACAGCCTTTGAGATCGTCGGACAGGTCGGCCACCCGGATCGTCGGCGTGCCGTCTTCAAGCGGGTCGCCCCGAAACACCCCGCTTCGAGTGTTGGGATTGCGGAAAAAGAAGTGGCCTTCGGCCTTGCGTTCGGCATAGTTGCCAAACGCATACAGGCTATGCCCGTCGGTCAGGTCCAGGCCCAGGTTGCCAAAGAATTTGTAATTATACTGCACGGCAGGGGTGCCGAAAAATTGCGCCGGCTGACGAACGTGGTCGTTGCCGGCGGCAATCAGCTCCAGCGCATCGCTGCGCTGCACACTGCGGCTGGTCTCGTCTCCATTCATGAACTCGAAACTGAGGTTAGCAAAGCCCTGATCGGTCAACGGCAGGCCGAGGTTGCCGGCCACACTCACCTTGTCGCCGTCGCCCTGGTAGTTCTGACCCCAGCGCGTTTCCAGCACAGCCCCCTCGGGGTCGTCGCGCAGCACGAAATTCAACGCTCCGGCAATGGCGTCGGAGCCGTACTGGGACGAAGCACCGTCGCGCAACACTTCCAGCCGCTTGAGCGCAATGGCCGGGATGACCGAAATATCAGCCCCCTGCGCGCCGTCCGAAATGCCGTTGCCCAGGAAGGTGATCACCGCGGCGCGATGCCGGCGCTTGCCGTTGACCAGCACCAGGGTGGAGTCGGGTGGCAGGCCGCGCATATTGGCCGGACGGACCAGTGCGGCGGCATCGCCGGCGCGCCGGTTGACGTTGTAGGACGGCACGCTGGCGGACAGCAGCGTGTCCATGTCCCGGATGCCGTAGGTCTGCAAGTCTTCTCTCTGGATCACGTCTACCGGCACCAGCGAGTCCCGGGCTGAGCGCGCTGCATGACGGGAGCCCAGCACCCTGAGCGCTTCGAGCCCCACGACCGACTCTTGTGGTCCGGTGTCCTGGGCGGCGGCTGGCCCTGGTTGACTCGTCTCTTGGGCCTCCGGGGTCGGTGCCCCCATCAGCATCAAGAACCCGAGTACCGCCTGATAGCGCTTCACTTTCATCTCTGGCCGCCTGGGGGCAACCCACCCCACCGCTGGCGCGGCACCCCTCCCAAGAGGGGATATTTTCTCTTCCCCTCCGAGGAGGGG
>WTHD01000411.1 GCA_011523265.1 Candidatus Binatota bacterium | reverse complement strand
CCGTCATACTCCATCCTTTGAGCAGGAAGGAGTTGCTCCCTAGACGGTTGATGACAGCTTGCGTCATTTCCAGGTGCTTGATGACTTTTTCTTCGTTCTCCATCGATTCATCCCCCATCCCCAATAGTCGGAATCTGGATTGACTCGATTTTTTCGCTCTTCGCTATCCGACATATATTCCCCACGCGCAGGAACGCAAGTTCCACCGTCACCCCTGCATTTCCACGTCCGATCCTGCTAGGCTGTCCGGCAGTCTGTTGCGGAAAGGACTTTGTATGGATTTTGAGCTGCCCGAAGAATACCGCATGTTGCAGGAGACGGTGCGCCGCTTCGTGCGTCAGGAACTGATACCGCTGGAGACAACGGTCCTGGAGCGCGACACACAGGGCATGACCGGTGAAGACCTGGTGCCACCCGAGGCCGAAGAACGTTTGCTGGCAGTTGCCCAGGAAGCCGGTCTGTGGGGGCTGGACGTACCCGAGGAATTTGGCGGGTTGAACCTGGGGGCGTTGCCGAAATGCCTGGCGACCGAGGAACTGTATAAGACCATTACGCCGTTTACCTTTCCGCCCGATGCGCCCAATCTGCACATGCTGATGCAAACCTGCACGCCCGAGCAGCGAGAGAAATATCTCCTCCCGTATGCGCAGGGCAAGGCGCATTCGGCCATTGCCATTTCCGAGCCTGGAGCCGGCTCAGACCCGGCCGGGATGCAGACCTCAGCCGTGAAAAAAGGGGACCAGTGGGTAATAAACGGGCGGAAGATTTGGATCTCACGTGCCCATGTCGCCGACTTCATTATCGTCATGGCGGTGACGGAGAAGGGCAAGGGTGCCCGTGGTGGGATTACGGCCTTCCTGGTGGATAAGGGTACCCCCGGTCTGGTGCTGCAACGCCAGATTCCGGTCATTGGCGGACATGCGCCCTGGGAGTTGGTGTTTGAAGACCTGACCCTCCCGGATTCCCAGGTTCTGGGCGAAGTCGGACAGGGCTTTGCGCCCATGCAACTCCGCCTGACCGTCCGACGCCTGGAGATGGGAAGCTGGTGTGTGGGTCTGGCGCAGCGCTGCCTGGACATGATGGTCGAGTATGCCAAACAGCGAGTGACCTTTGGCCAGAAGCTGGCCGACCGCCAGGCCATTCAGTGGTTCATCGCCGACTCGGCAACCGATATTCACGCCTCACGGCTGATGGTGCATCACGGGGCCTGGAAGTTCGACCAGGGAGACGATGTCCGCCAGGAAGCCTCCATGCTGAAAGTCTTCGCCACGGAAATGGCCACCCGGGTAGCCGACCGGGCCATGCAGATGCACGGCGGTATGGGCATGTCCAAAGAAATGCCGCTTGAATTTATCTATCGCCGCCTGCGACCCATGCGAATTTTTGAAGGACCGACCGAGATACATCGTTGGGTGATTGCCCGAAAACTGCTCAGGGACTAGAACGGAGAGCCAATGCGAGACTTGCACCCGCACCGGGAGCATTCTATGCTACTCGCCAGTCTGCGGGTGATACAACAAAAGGGGAGCAACGTGCGCACACAATTCTGGTGGTTCGGTGTTGGACTGATTTTTCTCACGGGCTGTTTTATGCGCCCGGCAAAGCCTGTTGCCATTGAAGAGCGCATTGCCCCCATCTACCCGGAAGCGCGTCCTATCGATTGCCCAGTGCGTATGCTGACCTCTCCCCCGGCCCAGCCGTATGACGTCTTCGCCCACATTGTTTCCTATGGGAACGAAATTGACGGGCTGGAAAGCATGAACGCCCTGATCCGCGACAAAGCCTGTGAGGTGGGAGCCGATGCCGTCGTGTTACTGCCCCCTCAGCAGGTCGCGCATATGAATATCGAAGACTCCTTCCCGGACTGGGTACAACAACAGAAACAGGGCCAGTTCGGGCGCTACGCCCAATCCGCGGACCGGAAATTTTCATTGGCTCGACGCGGCTTTGCGGTGGTATTCAAAAGAGACGGGACCACGCACTGACCCGAAAGAGTACACGTGTTCAGCATCTCCATGCTGTTGGAGGACACGTTTACTCTTTATACCGGCCCGTTCTTTCTACGGACTGTGCAGACGATAGGCATCCATATCAATTTCCTGTACGCCAGCGAGACTGCCCAGGCGAAAGAGGGAAGTCTGCAAATCGGCACTGATCGATACCTCACTATATGCCAGTGCGAGATACTGCGCCCCTTGTCCATCAGATAAGGTCATAGCAAACGGGAAAAAGATATCCTGCACTTGGCGGTAGTCGGTGAGTGTGCCTTGGGTGGAAAGAACACCGGTCTGGTCTCGCACCGCCCAGCCCG
>WTHD01000084.1 GCA_011523265.1 Candidatus Binatota bacterium | reverse complement strand
GCTTACCCAGGTGGCGCAGCGTTTTGGCGTCAATGAAGAGGAACTCCGCCGCCGGCCGACCCAAACTCCTCGGTCTGCCCCCCGTTCTTCCGACCAGCAGCGGGCCGGGCAGGGGGGCTCTCCTACCTCGGCCGAACTGGAATTAATTCAACTCATGCTCGTGGACCGTCAGGTCGTGACACATGTTTGTGAGCGGGAGCTGATTCCCGCCTTTCAAGAGTGGGGCGAGGTCGCCGCGGATATCGCTCAAGCCTGGCAGCAGCAAGTCGAGCCGTCTCCGCAAGCCGGTCGGGCCAGCATCGACATTGGAGCCTTTCTCGACCGGTTGCCGAAGCGGGTTGCCGACCATGTCTCGAAAATGCTGGGTGAAGAAGGGTCTGAAGAAAGGGCAGCAACCCAGGAGCAGCTGATGTGGGACTGCATGGAGAAAATTCAGCAGGTGCAACACAAGTCCAAGCGTGTCCGGCTTCAGCGAGAAATTCGGGAGGCGGAGCTGCGCGGAGATGACGCCGGAGTGCGCCAGCGGCTCGAAGCCTTGCGCGCCTTAGGGAGGTCGTAGGAAAACGGCGAGGAGCATGGTATACAAGGGGCCGCTGGGGCGAACAGATGGGCCCATAGCTCAGTTGGTTAGAGCGACCGGCTCATAACCGGTTGGTCCCAGGTTCGAGTCCTGGTGGGCCCATACAGGACAGAGGGATGCCTCTCCACGAAAGCCAGATGTGAAAGGAGGTCGTCATTGACCACGCAGATCGCCCAGTTGGTCGGCCTACAAGAGCTTGATCAGCGCCTTCAGCGGAAAGAGCAGCAACTGGAAGACCTCCATCAGCAGGTTGCCAGCATCAGGTCTGAGAAGGAGACGCGGCAGCAGGAGGCCGAAGCGCGGCAGGAGCGCATCAGCGAACTGGAAAGCCAACAGCGCGAGACGGATGGCCAACTCAAGCTGGAAGAAGAAAAGATCAAAGAGAAGCGGGTCCGGTTGAATCGGGTTCGGAATGAACGCGAACAGCTCGCACTCCAGCGTGAAATCGACTTGATGAAAGAGGCGAACGGCCAGATCGAAGAAAGCATCCTGAGTGTGATGGAGCAGCTCGAAGAGGAACGTCAACACCTCGCCGACATCCAAACGCGCCTCGAAGAGCTTGACTCCCAACTCGCCGAAGAGGCGATCGAGGTAGAAAAACAAATAGCGGGCTTAGAAGAGGAAGCGCAAGCCGACCGCAGACAACGGCAAGAAATAGTCGCCGATTTGGACGCCGGTCTGTGCGCGCGGTATGAGCGCATCTTCGGCAATCGTGGCGCCTTGGCCGTTGTGGAAGTCCGCGACGGAACCTGCCAGGGCTGCTATATGCGTATCCCGCCGCATATGTGTAATCAGATCCAGAGTAGCCAGATGCAGGGTAACAGTGAGATTTTTCACTGTCCGCATCCCTACTGTGGACGGATTGTGTATATACGGGTCGAGGCAGACGGGGTGTCCGGCGCGTAATAGACAGTGTGGGAGGAGATTAAACGGTCGCGGTCCTGCACGGCAGGAGCGAGGAAAGTCCGGACTCCGTGGGGCAGGGTGGCTGCTAATGACAGCCTGCCGTAAGGCAGGGAAAGTGCCACAGAAAAGAGACCGCCGGCCTCGTTCGCCGGTAAGGGTGAAAAGGTGAGGTAAGAGCTCACCAATTCCTTGAGAGATCAGGGACGCTGGGTAAACCCCACCCGGAGCAAGATCAAATAAGAGGAGCCCATACTATGGGCAAGAGTCGCCCCACTCTCCCTCTGGGTTCGATCGCTTGAGCGTATCGGCAACGATACGCCTAGAGGAATGACCGTTACCTTTCCTTATTAGGGAAGGGCACAGAATCCGGCTTACCGATCTCCTCCCCTTTATTTAGAGAGGGGTTCGTATGGGTAGAAACTGTTCAGACCGCCTTGTGTCCTAGGATCTGCCATCATGCCGCCTTTCAGACTGGCGTTGTTGCTGTGTATGACCGTTTCCCTGGCTATGTGGCAGACCGGGAGTTCTGCAGCGGACGATGGGGGCCGGGCAACCGTTCAGTCTATCGAGGTTACGGCCGAACAGGTCACGATCCATCTCTCCTCAGCTTCAGTCTATACTCAGGCGGCGTTGCCCAAGGACCCGCTCAATGGGCGTGCCGACCGCTGCTATGTTGATATAGATGGGGTGTTAGGGCAGCAGATAGAGCGCTGGTATTTTGGGGATGCGCAGCGGGTCGAACAAGTCCGGGTAGCCCAGTTTCAGCCCCAGACGGTGCGCGTCGTTCTTGATCTCCTCACCGCTCAGCCCTGTCGGGTCGAGCAAGCTGTGAACCCGGACCGGCTGCTGGTTATAGCTGGTCGTTCGACGCAGCAGACCCATACGGCCAGCGCACGCCTCAGGCCGACTGAGCCACCAACTCAGACGGTCCGGCAGGAGCCTCCTCCTGAACAGCGGACAGATCAAGTCGTTCAGCAGGAACCCACTGTTGAGCTCCAGGCCTCTGGAGCGCTCGAGTATCTGGACCTGCGCACCCCGTTCTCATCCGAAACCCAACCAGCGCAAGCCATCAGCCTTTTCGATCAGCAAACAACCGAGGGGACCACTTCCCAATTAAGTCTTCTCGATCAGCAGACGCCCGAGGGAACTGCTCCCCAATCACGTTTTTTCAGCCAGCAGGCGATCGATGAGAAAGCGCTTCAATTGGCGCCCCGCGGTCTGTATCTACTTCAGGAAAAGGGCCAAGAGTCGAGCTCTTCGGCCACCCATCGGCTGGAATGGTAAGCCCGGCCCGTTGCGCCGTATAGGCATTTCGGATAGTCGCTGAGTGTATTGATACATCTTTAAATCCATACAGCTCAGTGCCCCAGCGGGTGTCACATGCCGCCCATTATTTGACTCAATGAAGTACGCCCTTCAGCCGCATGCTTTGTTTGGATACGCCTCCTTGTGGTGGGCAGGGGGCTGGGTTGGCGCGTGTCTGCTGCTCGCCCCGGTAGCTGTCGCCTCTGTGGCCTCCTCCTATCTCGTTCGGTCAATAACAGCCGAGGCGGACCACGTGAGGATTACGCTGTCAGAGACGGTGTCTTTCACTCAAACGACACTGCCCGGAGATGCCAAGCGTAATCTTAAAGACCGCTGCTATGTGGACCTGACTCCCGCCGTACTCGACAGGCAGGCTCAGCGTTATGTGGCTGTTGACTCGGCAGCGATTGTTCAGGTCCGGGCGGCCCAGTTTCAAGCCGATACCGTCCGGGTTGTTCTGGACCTGGCTTCCGCTCGGTCGTGTCAGGCGGCGCGCTTATCTGACCCGCCGCGTTTACAGATTTCAATTGGCCCTCCCACAGAAGAAACCCCTCGGGCTGACGCGACAACTGAGCCCGAAAAGGCCGTTGTTCGTGTCGAGGAGGAGGGCTCTGCGTCTCCCGCAGACACACCAGTCATAGAGTCGAAAGTGCCGCCACCGGATGCAGCTGTGCAAGCCGAGGTTAAGACACACCCGCCAGAGGAGACGGAAGCGGAGCAGTCCGCAACACGAGCGAATGCGACCATCTATCCCTTGGCCGAGCGTCCGAGCCGGGTGATCGCTTTGGAAGAGGCCTACCAGTTGGCCGTGGTCAACGAGGAGCAGGTCGCCATAGCGGCGCGCGAGCTGGCAAAGGCGAAACTCCTGCCGTGGCGGGCGGTGGCACTGATGGCGCCACGGGGAGAAATCGGGGGTGCCTATTCCCGCAACAAAGACGAGATCGCCTTTAATGCACCGCCTGAAGCGCGCGGTCTTTTTGGCGGCTCCTCGGTCATCCGCCCCCGGAACAACTGGCTGAGTACGTTTCAAGTCACCCAACCGCTGATTGAACCCTCGTTTTTTCCGTCTTGGCGACTCGGCAAAGACGCGGTTCGAGAGGAGGAGGAGCGCTACGAGTTCACCATTCGTGGCGTGCTGTTCGGGGTTGCTCAGGCCTACTATGAAGTGTTGCGGTTTGAGGCCCAAGTCAAGGTTGCGCAAGATACCCTGAAGCTCGCCCAAGAGGAACTGAAACGGGCGCACGTCCGGTTTCGTGTCGGTGAGGTCACGAAGACCGACATATTGCGCGCCGAGGTTGCCGTCGAACGTGCCAGCCGTGCCCTTATCGTTGATCGGAACCGTTTGAAACTCGCTCGTACGGTTCTGGCCCGAACCGTGGGACTGTCGGAAACGGTCGGTGTGCTGGAACCCACCCCACCTCCGGCAGTCGAGAGTGACTATCCCAGTCTGCTTGATCAAGCGTACGCCCAGCGCCAGGACCTGAGCGCTCAGAATATCGCCGTTCGAGTTGCTCGCGAGCGCAAGAACTTGGTTCTGACCCGCTACTTCCCACAGGTCAACGCCCAGTTCTCCTATCCCCGGCTTGATCCGGAGACCTTTGCCAACCGGGATGAATTCTGGACCTTGTTTGTGAATCTCCGCTGGCCGCTCTTTGACGGCGGGAATCGGGAACTCGACCTGCTTGAGGCCAACGAGACACTCTCTCAGACGGAATTGCGGGTGACTGAACTGGAGAAAGAGATTCGGGTTGAGGTCCGGGAAGCGTTATTACGCGTTGAGACTTTACACGCCACGCTGGAGACCCTGCACAAAGAGGTTGCGCTTGCCCGAGAGAATTATGAGATGACGTCGAAGCAATACCGGGTCGGGCTCTCGACCAGCCTCGATGTCAATACCTCGCTGAATACCCTCAATCAGGTCCGGACGCAGCTGATCGATCAAACCTATACCTACCAGATCGCCTTACTGAATCTCGACAACGCCGTTGGTGTCTTTGCCCAGGACTATCTGCCTCAACGCTGACGCCCGTTGACGAGAGTAATAAACTCCTCTCGGGTCTCCTGATGGGTCCGAAAGGCTCCCAGGGTGGCGCTGGTCGTGACGATTGAGTTCTGCTTTTCCACTCCCCGCATCCGCATGCAGAGGTGTTCGGCGGTGATGATGACACCAACGCCGAGCGGGTTGAGCTCCTCCATGAGGGTGTTGGCCACTTGGGTGGTGATCCGTTCCTGGACCTGCAAGCGCCGGGCGAATACGTCAACCAGGCGGGCAACCTTGCTGATCCCCACAATACGCTTGTTCGGGATATAGGCCACGTTGGCGCGACCAAAAAAAGGCAGGATGTGGTGCTCACACATGGAAAAGAAGTCGATGTCCTTGACGACAATCATCTCGGAGTAGTCTTCTTCGGTAAAAATGGCGTCGTTAATGACTTCTTTCGGGTCCTGTTGATAACCTTTGGTGAAATATTCAAACGCGCGGGCCACCCGATACGGAGTCTTGAGCAGGCCCTCCCGGTCCGGGTCCTCTCCCATGTGTTGGAGAATATTGCGCACGTATCCCTCGATAGCGTCTGGTGAGTGCCGCGCTGTCTGAGAGTCCAGTTCTGAGTGCATTTCATTGTATAGGGCGCGTTGCGAACTCATGCCAATATACCACTCCTTACTGCATATCCTGTTATTGCCAAGAGGAGAAGGGAAACACTATAGCGAGTCCGGACCGTCTGGATAAGCGGGGTGCTCCCCACGTTACATGCGAAAGACCCCGACCTGATGGTCGGGAATGGGCGCGTTGAGTGACATGGCAATGCTAAGTCCGAGGACGTCCCGGGTCTCTGTGGGGTCAATGATGCCGTCATCCCACAGTCGCGCGGTCGAGTAGTAGGGGCTGCCCTCTTCCTCATATTTCGCCAGCGTTGGTGCGGTAAATGCCTGCTGTTCCTCCGCGCTCATCGTCTCTCCTTTGGCCGCCAGTTGCTGCAACTTGACGGTCAGCAGAACTGACGATGCCTGCTCTCCACCCATAACCGAAATCCGGGAATTCGGCCACATAAAGAGCAAACGTGGAGAATACGCCCGGCCACACATACCGTAATTGCCCGCACCATGAGAGGCGCCAATGAGCACGCTGAACTTGGGCACTTGGGCGTTGGCTACGGCATGGACCATTTTCGCCCCATCTTTGGCAATGCCTCCCTGTTCATACTGCTTGCCGACCATAAAGCCGGTGATGTTCTGGAGGAACAGAAGCGGGATTTTCCGCTGATTGCACAGCTCGATAAAATGGGCGGCTTTGAGGGCGGACTCGGAAAACAGCACGCCATTATTGGCCACAATACCGACCAGATAGCCGTGCAGACGGGCAAATCCGGTGACGACCGTCGGGCTATAGCGCGGCTTAAACTCGTGCAGACGGCTCCCATCGACCAGGCGCGCAATGACCTCGTGGACATCGTACGGGACGCGGGTATCGTGCGGGATCACACCATAGAGTTCGGCCGGGTCATAGACCGGGTCTTCCGGCGTTTCCCGGTCGAGCGGGAATTTCTGGGGTCGGGGTAAATTCTCGAAAATCGAGCGGGTGATTTCCAGGGCATGGGTATCATCCTCGGCCAGGTGGTCCGACACGCCGGACACCCGCGTATGCACATCTCCGCCGCCGAGTTCTTCCGCCGTCACCTCCTCACCCGTGGCCGCCTTCACCAGCGGCGGCCCACCCAGGAAAATAGTGCCCTGATCTTTGACGATAACGTTCTCATCCGCCATGGCCGGCACATACGCTCCCCCGGCCGTGCAGGAACCCATCACAACGGCGATCTGTGGAATGCCCTGGGCGGACATGCGGGCCTCGTTGTAGAAAATACGCCCAAAGTGTTCGCGGTCCGGAAAAATATCGGCCTGAAAGGGCAGGTTCGCGCCGCCGGAATCCACCAGATACACACATGGCAGGCGGTTCTCCTGGCCGATTTCCTGGGCACGCAGGTGCTTTTTGACGGTCATGGGATAATAGGTGCCGCCTTTGACCGTTGCATCGTTGGAAACAATGACGGTCTCGCGGCCCTGAATCAGCCCAATGCCGGTGACAATGCCGGCCGAAGGCGGATTATCATACATGCTGTGAGCGGCCAGGGGAGAGAGCTCCAGAAACGGCGTATTCGGGTCAAGTAGGGCCTCAATACGTTCGCGGGCCAGCAGTTTCCCCCGGGCTCTATGCCGCTCGCGCGACGCTTCCGGCCCTCCCAGCCGGGCCGCGACCAGCTCTTTTTTGAGGGTGTCCACCAACGCGGTCATATGGGCCGTATTGTCTTGGAACTCGGATAAGTGCGTTTTGATCTTGCTTTCAATGCGATCCATAATTGTTACTAACAAATAGTGATGAATGATGAAGGAGTGGACTCCGGGGGCTGAGCGACAAGAAGGGGAGGCGGACGCGACCTCTTCCTATCGCTCCAGAGCCATCACGAGACGAAGTGGGGGACAATTTTTTGTCCAAAGGTCTCGACCTGACCCACCAGTTGATCCGGTGGGGCGATGGGCCAGAGCACGAATTTGGAGCAGCCCTCATCAATATAGGCCTGGACCTTCTCCATACACATCTCTGCCGGCCCGATCGCCGAGCGGGCGATCAGCGGTTCGGCTGACATGGTGGGAAAATCAGACAGAAACGCGTGCGCGATCTCGTCGGCCTTTTTCTGGTTCTCGTTAATGTGGGTGAAAATCAGCACACCGGTTTCGTCCGGGTCCACCTCGCGGTCATACTGTTTGCCGTACGAGATCAGCTTCTCCAACCCAACCGCATATTCCTGGGGGGTGACGAGCGACGGAAACCAGCCGTCACCGTAGCGCGCCGTGCGTTTGATGGCCAAATCGCTGCCGCCCCCAATCCAGACATCGAGGGCGCCCTTTGCCGGGCGGGGTTCAATGGTCACGTCTTCAAACTGATAAAACTCACCCTGATGTGTCACATTGGGACCTGCCCAGAGCTTACGCATGACTTCAACGGCTTCCGCCATGCGCTTGCCCCGGTGTTCCAGCGGCACACCGCAGGCCTGACAGTCTTTGGGATCACTCCCCAGGCCGACTGCCATAATAACTCGGTTGCAACTACCCGACAGATAATCCAGGGTGGCATAGGTTTTGGCAACCTGAACAGGATCGCGGGCCGGCATGGTCAACACGCTCGGGCCCATTTTGATGCGCTTCGTGCGGCCGGCCCACATGGCCATGATACAGGCCGTATCAAACGAAGGATTGCGCGCCACAATATGATCGGACAGCCAGATGGAGTCGATCCCCTGATCCTCGGCCCGCTCAGCGTAGTCACAGATTGTGTCTGGACTCGGTAAGCCGAGACCCCACAACCCAAAGCCAATACCTATTTTCGTTCCGCCCATGTGAACGCTCCCTGTTTCGGTCAAGATTGCCGGGTACTGTACCAGAAAGCCCTACGGTGAGAAATGGCGGGCGCCGTCTAATGTAAATCCACGGACAAATGATGTCGGTCATTCAGTGCGGCCAGCCGCCACATTGCAAAGGGACCAAACTCGGTAAAAATCAGGCTGCTGATCGAGGCCAGATCAATTTTGAGACGATGGACCTGAGCGAGATCAAGGCCGAGCGCGGCGCAGAGCATGACCGCAATCGTCAGGGTGTGGCTGACCACGACAACCGGCCCGGTCAACTCGTTCGGGTCGTGCTGCCGCAGCCGGTCAAGAATCGGCCAGGCGCGCTGTTGAACGGCTCTTAACGGCTCTCCTCCTGGTGGAGCCGTTCCCGCCGGGTTGGCCAGCCAGCGCTCAAAAAAGCCCGGATAGTCTTGCATTAACTCCGGACCGGTCAGCCCTTCTAACCGGCCCTGGTCCCATTCCTTGAGTTCGTCATAACACTCCAGTGAGATCGTGTGCGCTTGAGCGATCAACGCCGCGGTATCGCGCGCGCGTTGCAGCGGGCTGGTCAGGATCCGACAGATGGGCTTGCGCTCAAGTGTATTTGCCACTGCCTGTGCTTGGCGCCGGCCTTTCTCGGTCAGCGGGATATCCGTCACGCCCTGGCAGCGGCCCTCTTCGTTCCAGGCTGTTTCTCCGTGACGGATCAGATATAGTGTTAGCGGATTCTGGTTAGGCATAGTCGTGTTTCGTGATTATGGATGACAACACCCGGTTGGCACAGGACCTCCAGCAGATCGACGCGCTCGAAGCGGAATACCGTACCTGGCGGGTTGCCGTCATCCGTCTCGGACGAGGCATTGACGAGGTTGAGCGTCGCCTGTGTGAGAGGAATCGGGCCGCTCCTGTACGTCCTGCTGACCTCAGGTCCAGACTGTCCGAAGTCCGAGAGCAGCATGACAGACTCGAAGCCAAACTCGACCGCATTCGGACGCAACTGGAAGAAGCGCATACGCGGTTGGATCGGACATCCTCATCTCTCTCACGGTAAAACCGCAATAATCCGAACCGGTGCGCCTGAGCCTTTGACGATCTTCATGGGCAGGGCAATAAGCGTCGCCCCGCGTGGCGGCAGTTGGTCCAGATTGGCGATATTTTCCAAACCCGGTTTATTGGCCCCATTCAGAATCTGGTGCGCAATAAAATCTTGCGACTGGCCGTAGTCGAGGCTGGGTGTATCCACCCCCACCGCATCTATGTCGCGTTGCGAGACGAGGAACTCGGCGGCCTCTCGTGAAAAGCCCGGAAAGTGGAGGTTGGCCACATCTCCCGGCTGGTCTGTGCCCAAATAGCGTTTTTTATCCGGCCAGTACTTTCCCCAGCCGCTGAACATGAGCACGAGCGCCCCTGGAGGAATCTCGCCGTGCGTGGACTCCCAGGCCCGAATATCCGCTACGGTGACGCGGTAATCGGCATCCTCGGCGGCCTTGGCGCTGACGTCAATCACCACCGCCGGGCCGATGAGCTGTGCGACCGGCACCTCGCTGGCAGTCCGCTTGCCTTCCGCAAAGTGAATCGGGGCGTCCATATGCGTGCCGCTATGCTCGGCCAGACAGATGTTATTGGCCGCGTACCAATAGCCCGCGTCCGTTTTTTGCGCGGCCACAACCTCCAATTCATACGGCTTGGCCGTGGGCCACGAGATGGTGTGTTCATCGTACGGATACGTCAGATCAATGATCTTGCTTTCGTCGAGGGCCAGTCCCGGTCGACTTATCAGCCACAGACCAAATAGCACAAACAATGTCAGGGAGCGTTTCATCGATCGTCCTCCTCAGCCGTGTTGAGTTGACTATACTGTGTCGAAGAAGACCATGCCAGGCAATCCTGTGCCGTGTCTGGGCAGGTGAGTACCGGTAGCGTGCCCGCCTCCGCCGCAGCCGATTGACAAACCCGAAGCCACACCCGAATAATGACAGCGCACTCTCAGGCAATGCCGTCCACTGACACCGCACGTCAGGCCGGACCGGGAGAGTCAACGCACAGCGAGAGTCGTAAGGAGGCAATATGATTCGCGAATATAAATTCCCCATGCTTGAAAAAGTGATCTTTGGGGTTGGAGCGCTGGAAAAAGTCACCGAAGAACTGGATCGCTTGGGCAAGAAACGAGCGCTTATCCTGACGGGCAACAGCCTTTCGACTAAAACCGATCTGGTGAAAAAACTGGAAACCCTGCTGGGCGAACGCTGGGCTGGAACGAATAACGGCATTCGCCAACATGTGCCGAGTCAGACCGCCACCGCCGCGGTCGCCCAGGCGCGAGAGGTGCAGGCCGACTCCATTATTGCCTTTGGCGGGGGCAGTCCAATTGATGCGGCAAAAATTGTGGCCATGGAATTACTCCAGGAGGGCCAGCCCCAGGAGGCCATGCCTCAGATTGCAATTTCCACGACCCTGTCCGCAGGTGAGTTTACACCCTTCGCCGGTATCACCGACGAAGACACACGGGTCAAGGGGCTGCGGACGGACCCGCGCATTTGCCCCAAGACGGTGATTCTCGATCCTGAGGTCACCCTGCCCACGCCCAAGCAGCTCTGGACCGCAACCGGCATGAAAGCCCTGGACCACGCCATCGAAGCCCTCTGGTCGGTCAATCCCCAACCGGTGACGGACGCGCTGGCCATGGAGGCCATCCGCAAGCTGCATCGCTATCTTCCCCTATCGATCGCGGAACCTGACAATCTTGAAGCACGGGGGGAATGTCAGGTCGCCGCTTGGCTGTCCATCTTCGGCTTGACCAATGTCGGGGTACGCTTAAGCCATATCTTCGGACATCAGATCGGCGCGCGCTGGGACGTCCCGCACGGGGTGACCTCGTGTATTACTATCCCCCACTGCATGCGTTTTCTGGCTCCGCAAACCTTAAAGCAGCAAGGCATGATCGCCGAGGCCCTGGGGATTCAGACCAACGGACGCAGCCCTGAGGACGTGGCGGCCGAAGCGGCTGACACGGTGGAAGCCTTTATCCGGTCGCTCGACGTCCCGACCCGCCTGCGCGATGTGGGGGCCATAGAGGAAGAACTGCCCATCGTTGCCGAGGAAGTGAT
>WTHD01000362.1 GCA_011523265.1 Candidatus Binatota bacterium | reverse complement strand
CATCCGAGCAGCCAGACAGGGCACCCAGCCTGGAAGAACAATTGCTCCAAAAGGGGCTCGACGCCCTGTTTGGCCGCTGATCTCAGGGCAATGAGGAGAAGACAATGAGCAGCCCCGCAGCAGCACCAACCCAGCAGCCCCGCAGCCAGCGTTTAAGCGCGGCAGATGCGGCCTTTTTGTATTTTGAAAAGTCCAACGAACCCCTGCACGTGGGCTCATGCTTCATCTACGACGGCCATATTTCCAAAGCCGAGTTGGTCCAGGTCCTCCGGGAACGGCTCCACCTCCTGCCACGTTATCGCCAGAAAGTCATGTTTCCGCCTTTACGGATTGCACACCCTATCTGGCAGGATGACCCGGCGTTTCACATCGAGCGGCACATCGAAGAGGTGGACCTGCCCGCGCCCGGAGACGACCGGGTGTTGTCTGAATTTGGTGGCAAGATATACGCGCCGCCACTCGACCGGGCCCATCCCCTGTGGAAGATGATCATCCTGCGCGGCCGGGCGGATGGGACGACGCCCATTATCTGGAAAGTCCACCATGCCATGGTCGATGGCGTGTCTGGGGTTGACCTGATGACGATCACGCATGACAGCTCACCACAGTCCTCTCCACCCTCGTCTCCGCCCCAGCCGTGGCAACCACAGCCCCTGCCGGATATGACCAGCCAATTGCGGGCTGCCCTCAACGACCGACTGACTGAGACTATCCGAAGCTGGACCGATAGCGTCCAATGGCTCCAGCCGTCACAGGCGGCGCAGGCCCTCCAAGGGTCTTCACAGGCCCTCCTCTCCTTCATGCAAACGCTGCCCAGCCTGTCCCGGCCGATCCCGACAACTCCATTCAATAAGACCTTGTCATCGTCACGACAGTTTATCTGGGTCGATTTTCCTTTCGCGGATATCCGTGCGGTCCGGACCAGCTTGGGGGGCACCGTCAATGACGTCGTTCTGACCATCATCGCCGGTGGATTGGGAAAATATCTGCGTTCCCAGCAGTACTCCACGACCAATAGGGTGCTGCGGACCATGTGTCCGGTCAGTATGCGGCAGGAAGATGAACAGGGCAGCTTGGGCAATCGGGTTTCCATGCTGCTCGCCCCACTCTTCATTGATGAGCAGGACCCGCTCAAACGCTACGCCGCGCAGCGGGCGGCTGTCGATCAGATCAAAGAACAGAACCAGGCCGGTTTCCTGTATGATCTCCTGAATCGTTTTGGTTGGATTCCGCCGGTGTGGCAAATCATCGCCGGACAACTGCCCGCAGCAAATCTGGTGTTGAATACAGTGACAACCAACGTACCAGGGCCGCAAACCCCACTCTATCTGGCGGGCCACGAACTGCTCGCCCTGCGGCCGATTGGCCTGTTGTCGGCCGGCATCGGCCTCTTCAATGCTATTGTCAGCTATCATCAAACCCTCGTTATCGGCGGGACGGTTGACCCCAGCCTCGTCTCTGATCCGTGGTCGTACGCCACCTGCCTGCAGGACTCTTTTGATGAATTGTTGGCTGCAACACAGGCCAAGGAAGGAAACTAGGGGTTAGGAGTTGTGGGTTGAGGACTGGATAAGAGGTGACCGACCTTTTTTGTCATGAGACAAAGTGATATGGCAGCGGTATCATCGTGTGTGGAGGGATAGAGCGAATGCTGAAGTATTGTGTACGAGCCGGCCTTTTTTCACTGCTCCTGACCGTCCTCTGCTTTTCTTCGCGCGTGCTGGCTGATGAGGACATGGACGCGCTCAAATCGGCTTTCACTACGCAAATTGAGGCGCTCAACAATCGAGAGCTGGACGCCGCGGTCGCGACTGTCCATGATGATGTTGTTCTGTACGGTATTTTCTCTCCGTTTCCGGTCCAGGGCAGGGCTGATTTTCAAAAAGCCGTTCAGGCATATTTTGGCCAGTATGAAGAAGCCGAACTCTCCCCGGTCACACCACAGTTCCGCATTGTCGGGACCACCGCCCTGGCTTGGGGCCACTACCAACTCGCCGCGACACCCCAGGGCGGCAAGATGACCTATGCGCACGGCCGCTATATCTTCACCTATACCAAGCTCGACGGGAAATGGGTCATCCTCGGCATGGACTACTCTCCCCTGGAGTCGTATAAATTCGCTCCATAATAAGACCGTTAGGCATTCAGAACGGAAGGAGCCCAGCGGTATCACGCTGGGCTCCTTTTGGGCAACACGTTTCCAGAGCAGCAGGCAGTGCCGAGTTTTTACGCAGCCGCGCTGCCTGTTCCTGCCTCTGCGACTAAAAATCCAATCTTTTCGGTCCTTTCAGGCATCTCCGGGTTCCGGCCCGTATCTTGCTCACTCTCTCATTAAGAAGGTAGGCGTTGGGCCAGAAACTGTTACCCAGGTGACAGAAATTCGACATAGTCCACAAGAAAGACAGGCTTCCGTCACATAGGTGACAGGTGTTTTCTTTGCACCCTTCGCCGGACAGCGTATCGTGAGGACAGTCAGAGCAAGCACAGTCACACTCTCGGTCTGAGGAGGTCGTCATGTCCGTATTTACTGAGATTTCACAATATTGGATGGAAGGGGCGGTCCGGTCCCTCGAAGGCTGGCGGCGCGGTTTCATGGATGAGTATCCCGTTGATGAAGATCCACCGCCGACCACACCCTATACGGTGGTCTACGAGGGCGGCAAGGTCCGCCTGCGACACTATCCGGCCCAAGGGCAGCGGCTGCGCACGCCCTTACTCCTGGTCTATTCCCTGGTGAAACGCCCGTTCATCCTCGATCTGTTGCCGGGTCGGAGCGTGGTCGAAACGCTGACCAAACACGGCGTCGAGGTGTATTTCATCGACTGGATTCCGCCGACGCGGGCGGATAGTTGGCGTGGCTTTGACGCCTATGTGAACGGCGACCTCGGCAACGCGGTGCGTGCAATTCAGGAACGGGACGGCAGCGACCAAGTCTCCCTCCTCGGCTATTGCTTTGGCGGGCTGCTGACCACGCTATATACGGCCCTCTTTCCGCAGCAGATCAAAAACCTGATTGATTTTACCCTGCCCCTCGACATGAGCGTGCAGGATCTTCCCAGCCAGCAGTTGATGAGCAAAATCTCACCGCAGACCATAGACCTCGTCACCAGTGTGTACGGCAACTGTCCGGCGTGGTTTATGAAGGCCAACTTCGACGCCATGGCGCCAGTCCACCATGCCCTGGACAAATATGTCGGCCTGTATCGAAGCAAGGATCAGAAGCGCTACGCGGAGATGTTCGAGCTCTTCGAGCGCTGGATGAATAGTGATGTGCCCATGGCCGGCCAAATCTTTAAGGAGATGGCCGGCCATGTCTCACGCCAGAACCTGATTATGAAAAACCAGATGCAGGTCGGGTCGCGCCGGGCCAATCTCAAAGACATCACCTGTCCTGTCCTCAACGTGATCGGTGAACATGATGATGTTGTTCATCCCAAATCCAGCCTGCCGTTGGAGGACTTGGTCGGCAGCCCGGATGCCGGCACGATTGTGTTCCCGACCGGTCATATCGGCGCCGCCGTCAGTTCGGGTGCGCAGAAAAAACTCTGGCCCCAGGTCGTCTCCTGGTTGCGAGAACGGGATGAAGCCGTCGGCCATTAAGAACTGCGCCCTCTTCCCCTGGGGGAGAGAACCGGGGTGAGGCGGACAAGACAACCGGAGGCACCTCCATTTTTTCTTGTATTTATCTCTCACTCGGTGCTAAGGAATGCCTGAGAACATTCTCATGTCGAGGAGGGAAACTTATGGCACAGGTAAAAGCCTCACACCAAGTCAATACGGACGCCTACCCCGGCGAGGGCCTCGTAGAGGAAGAGCAGACCATAACGGAGCGCCTCTCCGAACCCAGCAAGCGGCTGGATGAGAGCCTGCTGAACGAGCCGGTCAGCAGGCTGCCGTATGTCCCGTCGGTGATTGTTGATCCGAAGACCACGGTCTCGGATGCTATTGCCCAGATGCGAGAGAATAAAATTGGCTGCGTGCTCGTCCGACAAGAACAGACCATTATTGGTATCTTTACCGAACGGGACCTGTTGAACCGTGTGATCGGGCCTCGACTGGACCTGAATCAGACCCTGGTCGAGAGTGTCATGACACCTGACCCGGAAACCCTCGTCGTTGATGCACCCATTGCCTTCGCCCTCAACCTCATGGGAGAGGGCGCCTTTCGGCGGCTGCCGCTCGTCGATGAGAGCGGGCAGCCGGTCGGGCTGTTATCCGTCAAGCATATCGTCCAGTATCTCGCCGAATTCTTTTCCGAGGAAGTTCTGACCCTCCCACCTCGACCCAACCTGTTGCATCCGGGCCAGCGGGAGGGTGCCTGACCGAGGCATGCTTTTCCAGGCCTCCGGGCTTCACTAGCAGCGTTCTACGTCCAGCGAGCCAGCGATTCTCCGCTGACTCTGCTGCTTCTCTCGCCACGCTCCTGAAGGCCTCCTGGAGCGTGGCGGGTTCTTCTTTACTTCAATAGAAGTATTCGTCTATATGGGAGAGGAATTCAGGCCCGGTCTGACAAGAGAAAAAGCAGGCTGGAGACAATGGGCAAGACGCGCAAAGACAGCAAGACGGACAGAATGAGCGTGGCGAGAAAACCGCGAGCCGCGCTTGAGCAGGAAATAGCCACCCTGCGCAACCGGGTGGCGCAACTCGAAGCAATTGAGACCGAACACCAACAGACGGAGGCCGCCTTACGCGAGAGTGAAGCACGACAGCGGGTCATTAACGAATCGGCCTTTGATTATGCGTTCTCCTTTCGTGTCAATGACCAAGACCGCCTCATCCTGGACTGGCTGACTGAGAGTTTCACCCGGATCACCGGGTACGCCACCGAGACACTTATCGGCAGACCCAATCCGCTCCAACAGTATATTCATCCGGATGACTTAGCGAAGGTGACACAGACCCTCCAATCCCTCCCCCCCGAGCAAACAACCGAATATGAATTTCGCATCGTCACGCAAGACGGCAGCATTAAGTGGCTCCGTTCGCGGGCGCGGGCGCGCGTCAGGCCAGATGGCCAGCCGACCCGTATTGATGGCGCAACCCTGGACATTACAGAGCGCAAACATATCGAAGAAACGCTCCAGCAAACGGAAGAACGTCTGTCGCTCTTCCTCCACCACTTGCCCGGCGTCGCCTTTATCAAAGACCTGGAGGGGCACTATTTATATGCGAATGAGACCTTGGTGAATCTATGGAAGACCCTGTTTCCAGACAAGGTTCTCACCTGGCTCGGGCAGACCGACTTCGACCTTTTCCCGCCCGATGTGGCAGAACAGTTCCAAAAAAACGATCAGCGCGTCCTCACCAACGGACAGAGCGAACAACTGACAGAGACGGTCCCCTACCCTGACGGTCCGCAGGAATGGCTGGTGAGCAAATTTCCTATCGTTGACCCCTGGGGCAGCCCAGTCATGTTAGGCGGGATTGGTATCGACGTCACAAAACGGCCCTGATTCTCTGTCCGCCACGTCAACCGGTCCAGCGAATTACTTCGAGCAGGTTGGAGAAATCGTCGCTCCACACCCGTCCGTCCGTCGGCGTTTCGAGCGGCCCCCATATCTCGCCCAGCGCAAGCGCATCAATCACCGCTTGGTCACGAGCGATCAGCACCCAGACTGACCTCGTTCCCGCAGGGTCAATCTCACGGTCAATCTTACCGCTGCTACCCCGCAGCGCCGCATAGCCCAGTTCTTCAATAATGCGGGCGAGCACCGGAGTCAGATTAAGAAAACGGTTCGATATATGCATCACCAGGACGCCGTCCGCAGCGAGCTTGTCCATATACAGCACAACGGCTTCGCGGGTCAGCAGGTGTATCGGGATTGCATCGGATGAAAACGCGTCAATGACCAGCACGTCCAAGTGGCCGTCGGGTTCCTCAGTCAGGGTCAGCCGCGCGTCGCCGAGCACGACGGGCACGGCCTCGGATACGGACTCGGTACAGCGTGCCATCAGATCGAAGTGGCCACTCTCGGCCGCTACCCAGACCATCAACGGGTCGATCTCGAAAAAACGCCACGTGTCGCCAGCACGACGATAGCAGGCCAGCGCGCCACTCCCCAGACCGACCACGCCGACACGCTGGCCGACACTGCGTGCTTGCACGGTGGCCAGCACCTCAGTGACTGGACTCGAAGATGTGTAATAGGCGGTCGGGCTAATATCCCCGTTGGCCGCCATCAGTTGGCCGCCGTGGTTGGTCGTGCCGTGGACCAAGCTACGGTTAGTCGGGTCACCGGACTCGGAGATACGGTAGACGCCAAAGAAGCTACGCCCCCGCCACAGAACCTCGCTGCTCGTCAGGGCGTACGCGCTACTGACCAAAAGCACACCAACGCACAGCGCAAAGCCGAACGGGCGTGTTTGGCGGGCGAAGACGACCAGCGCGAAAACCGCGCATATACCGGGAACCACAAACGTGTTGGGCTGCCAGCCAAGACCGCTGGCCACTATTTTTCCGCCGACCAACACGGCCAATACCACCAGCGCCAGGATGACATCGCCACGGTTGGCCCGCGGGCTTGCACTGGGCAATAACGCCGCGGCCAGCGTCAAGCTCAGCGGATACTCGAAAACGGTGTTGAACAGCACTGGTGCACAGAGGGCGATAAATGCACCACCAATGACACCGCCGAGTGAGAGGAACAGATAGAATTCGGTCAGAGATTCCACCCCAGGGCGACGACGTACCAACTCGCCGTGGCACATGAGCGCGATCACAAAGAACACCAGCAGATGGAGCGGCAGGAAAACGCCGATAGGTTCGCGCCAGGCGAAGAGCGCTACCAAGGCCACCAACGCCAGGGGCATGGCTCGTACCGCAACCCAATGCGGGATCAATGGACGCCGGGCAAAAGCAATGGCAAACGTGAGCAGATAGAGTGTCAGTGGTACCACCCACAGCAGCGGGGCCGCAGCAATGTCCGTGCTAATATGGGTGGTGACACCGAGCAGGAGGGCGGAGGGAACCGCGGCATAGACCATCCAGGTCGCGCGGTGACGCCAGTTTGGGCGCTCCATTGCATGCGGCCAGGGCGGACTGCTCATCGCGTCGGTGCATCGCCACACTACGGCACCACAACCAAAGATGCACACCGTCAAGACCCCGAAACCCATACTCCAGACGATACTCTGAGCATGGCTGCTGAGCGTGGGCTCAAGGACAAACGGAAACGCCAACAGGGCGAGTACGCTGCCGAGATTACTCGCGCTATAGAGAAAATAGGGATCGTGCGCGTGCGGATGGCCAGTACGCGCAAACCATCGCTGGATCAGCGGTGCGGTCGCGGAAACGGCGAAGAATGGTGCACCGACCGAGACGGTGAGAAGGCCCAGCAGCCAGAGTGCCGGTGGCGTCCCGGCGTGGGGTCGCCAGCCTGAGGCAACGCCAATGGGCAGCACAAGAGCCGCCATCGCCAGCACGCAGACATGCACGATGATCTGGTTGCGCTGACCGAGCCAGCGCATAAGCCAATGCGCATATCCATACCCGGCCAGCAGAACGGCCTGAAAAAACACCAGGGCGGTGTTCCAGACCGACGGTGAGCCACCGAGCAGGGGCAACACCATTTTTGCGAACAGCGGCTGAACTAGAAACAGGAGCGTCGCGCCAACAAATATCGTTGCTGTGAACAACCAGAGCTGCGCTCCGTCACCTGTGACCGTTGCATCCGATGCAGCCAAGCCATCGCTCTCCCACATCGTTATTCTGCTTCTTTCTGTAATGCGGCCAGCTGTTGTTCCAGTTTCCGTACCCTGCGCAGCAGTTCCGGTAGCTTGGGCAGGGCAGCGGAAGTCCGTCGCCAGGAAAGGACGTTCACTGCGGGATAGCCCCCGATGACACTATTCGCCGGGACGTCGTTGGGAATGCCGCTCTGGGCCACCACCATGGTGTTCTTACCGACCGTGAGATGACCGGCCACACCAACCTGTCCGCCGAGTTGGACCCGGTCCTCCAGCGTCGTACTGCCGGCAAGGCCGGCCTGGGCACAGATAAAAGCGTACGCGCCAACATCCGAGCCATGGCCGATTTGCACCAGATTGTCGATCTTGGTTCCCTTCCGCACACGCGTTGTCCCTACGGTGGCCCGATCAATAGTCGTATTGGCGCCCAGCTCGACCTCGTCCTGCAACTCAACGATACCGGCCTGCGGCTTGGGCATAATCGACCCGTCGGGTAGCGGGACATAGCCAAATCCGTCTCCGCCAACGACCACACCGCTCTGTAGGGCCACATGATTGCCGATCACCACGCGTTCACGCACGACCGCCCCAGCATGGGCCGTAAAGTGATGACCAATATTCACCTCGGGATAAATCACCACATGGGCGAAGATACGCGCATACTCGCCGATCACCACATCATCACCAACCACCGCATAGGGGCCAATGAAGGCATGCGCGCCAATGCGGGCGGAGGGAGAGACAACAGCCGTGGGATGGACGCCTTCAGGCGGTTCATACGGCGGATACAACCACCCCAGCACCTGGGCGACAGCAAGGTCGGGATTATCGCTACGTAGCGAGGGCAGCGGGACGGATGGAGCGTCGGCCGGCAGAATAACGGCCGCGGCCTGTGTTGTCGGTAATTTTGCGAAATATTTTTTATTGCTGACAAAGGTGAGGTCTTGGGGACCGGCCTCGTCTATGGGCTTGAGGTCGGCAATCACCGGGTCGGTGTTCCCGTGCAGTTCACATTGGAGGCGTTCGGCAATCTCAGACAGCTTCATAGGTATCATCTCCCGCTACGCCGCGTTTTGCGCAGTTCAGACATATTCCATTCGTTGCCACGCTATATGTAGCAAAGACACAGGAGAACGCCTATTGCGGTGCTTCTCACTCCCCCCTGGCCTCTACAACGGAACGGCCCGCTTTTCAGCCAACTCCGGTGGAGCGCTTTACTTGCGGCAGACGGTCCATTGTGGTAGGAAATGCGGGCAAGAAACCAACAGACTTGCGTCGGGCCGGGACAGGTCCTATCCATTGGAGCGGACGTGTCGGGCTGTCACACCCCGCACGAAAATCCAAACACCACAGGGTTAGTAAAAGAGACGATATGGAAATTTTGAGGCTTGGACTTCCCAAAGGAAGTCTGGAGGCAACGACGATTGAACTCTTCAGAAAGTCGGGTTGGAAAGTATCGACCAGCTCGCGTAGCTATTTCCCCAGTATTGATGACCCGACCTTACGCTGCGCGCTGGTCCGGGCTCAGGAAATGGCGCGGTATGTCGAGTCCGGCACCCTGGATGCCGGGATCACCGGTAAAGACTGGATCATGGAGAACAACTCCGATGTCGAACCCATTATCGACCTGGTGTACTCCAAAGCCAGCTTTCAGCCGACGCGCTGGGTGCTCGCCATTCCTCAGGATTCACCCATTCGAGATATCAACGATTTGAACGGGAAAAAAATTGCGACCGAGCTGGTGCACTATACCCAGCGCTATTTCGACGAACGGGGTATCCAGGTCGATGTTGAGTTTTCCTGGGGAGCGACCGAGGCCAAGGCCGCCGATGGCCTGGTTGACGCCATTGTTGAAGTGACCGAATCTGGCTCAACTATTCGTGCCCACGGGCTCAAGATCATTCACGAGTTGTTTCGCTCCAACCCGCAGCTCATCGCCAATAAACGGGCCATGCAGGATGAGAAAAAGCGAGAGAAAATCAATCAGATTGCCCTGCTGCTAAAAGGCGCGCTGAGCGCGGAAGCGAAGGTCGGCCTCAAGATGAACGTGCCCAAGGAGCATCTTGACCGTATTGTCAAAATGCTGCCGAGCCTGACCGCTCCAACTGTCTCGCCCCTGTATGAGTCCGAGTGGTTCGCCGTGGAAAGCGTGATTGACGAAGGGATCGTACGTGAGATGATCCCCCAGCTCATCCAAAACGGAGCGGTCGGCATTATCGAGTACCCACTCAACAAAATTATCTGAACAAGTCGCCGATGAGAGAAACGGGCGGCTGTGTCCTATGCCGTTGACTCTTCGAGTTCAACGCCGATCGAGGTCAGGAAGGGCTCTTTTTCCCTGGTCGCCATAATATAGATGCCTTCCCAGCCGCATACTTCCTCACACAGCTTACAGCCCACACAGGTCTTCTCTTCGACCTGCACCCGCCCGAGGTACTGCGGGCCATTGTCGGCCGAGGGAGTAATACAGTCAAAAGGACAGACATCAATACACACCCCGCAGCCGTTGCAGTTATCCTGATGGACAACGGCTATCGGGCGGTCAACCCGCTTCAGGACCTGAGTCAGATTGCCATACGTGTCGAGGATGGCGTCATCGGGACAGATGACCCCACACGCACCGCAGTCGATGCACATCGTCGCTTCAATCAGATAGGCTTTTTTGGGATCACCACTAATGGCTTTGGTTGGACAGCGTTGTTCACACGCGCTGCACCCGGTGCAGTTCTCGGCGATGATAGTAAACGGCATGCAGTCCGCCTCCCTACTTCTGCATCTCCCGCAAGATTTCGTCGGCGCGGCCTTCTTCGATCAGTTGATCGTTTTTACGCGCCTCGCGAAACGCCAGCCAGGTAAAATAGAAGATCAAAAACATCAAGCCCACGATGGGAATATTATCGGGCTTCAGGATGATTTCTAAGAACTGATCCCAGCCTGTTTTGTTTACCATTATAATGGGAGAAGTATCGAGTCCGGGGGTCGTTGTCAATATCGCAACACGGTGGCTGTGGAAAGCCGGAGCACAGCCGCCACACCCAGACATCGGACACCACATTCCGCCTACATTTACACGCATTCACGCCTTATCCCTCCCCTTGCGGTAGTCCTGCTTTCCGGTATAAAGAGGAACAATTCTTCACAACACAAGGGGCTAAGAAATCTCATGATGCAATGGCTTCCGGAGGATGTGTCCCCATACGGGGGAAGCATTGATGCGCTCTTCTACTTTATCTATTACATTACCGCGGCCGCCTTCATCCTGGTCACGGCGTTGATGATTATCTTCCTCTACCAGTATCGGCGGAACGACAGCCGGCGCGCCGTCTACACGCATGGCCATTCCGGCCTGGAACTCCTCTGGACCATTGTTCCCGCCCTGGTCTTTATCGGTCTTGGACTCGCCAGCAAGAGCATCTGGGAGGAAGTCAAGCTCAACGTTCCGGAAACGGACGTAGAAATCCGCGTCACCGGAAAACAGTTCAACTGGGAGGTGCTCTATCCGGGGCCGGATGGAGAATTTGAGACCGCCGACGACTATCAGGTCGACAATGACATCCATGTCCCGGTGGGCAAGCCGGTGCGCGTCTTTTTGGGCTCCAAGGATGTCAT
>WTHD01000144.1 GCA_011523265.1 Candidatus Binatota bacterium | reverse complement strand
GGACGACCGTGACCTGTCCGTGGCACCGCTTTCGTTTTGACCTGCGCCGCGCGTGTAGCCTGACCAATCCGGCCATGCGGCTGCGGACCTACCCGGTCCAGGTTGAGGACGGGCTGCTCAGGGTCAATATACCGTGAAGGGCAGCTGATGTCTCTCGCCGGAAGTCTTTCTCTCAGTCGCTGGTCGTCTCATCGCCTTCTCTCTTCTCGACTTATGACCCAGACTCGACGCTTTTCTCCCTGCCCTTGTGAGGCTGGTGAGGAGGGGCTATAAGGCCGTCCTAACAAGGACTGTTCCCAAGACACATTAGCGGGGTGGCTGAGATGGATGCTACTGCATACGAGGATATCAAAAGCAGGATCCGACAGCTTTACACACAGGACGACCGCCCATGGCTGGTGGGATTCAGCGGCGGGAAGGACAGCACCCTCGTTGCCTCACTCATCTTCGAGGTCGTCCTGTCGCTTCCTGCGGAAAGGCGAAGAAAGCCTATCTCTGTCGTTTGCACGGATACCCGCGTCGAGATTCCTGCTATTGTCGAAATGACAGAAGGCGCCTTGCAGAAGATGCGTGCGTGTTCTGAAAAGAATGGGCTCCGCATAGACGTGCATCTTCTGAGACCTCCCGCCGATCAGTCGTTTTGGGTCAATATCATTGGGCGGGGCTATCCTCCGCCGAACCGTGTCTTTCGCTGGTGCACACAACGACTAAAGATCGATCCGGTTACTATCTTTGTTCAGCAACGCCTCGGTCACTGGGGTGAGGCAATTCTGCACCTTGGCGCACGACGCGCCGAGAGCAGTAGCCGGGCGCAGACAATGGCGGGACGGGAAACGCGGAACGGACTCCGTCGGCATCCTGACTTGCCCCGTGTATGGGTGTCCAATCCCATCGAATTCCTGAGTACAGAAGAGGTGTGGGCCTATCTCCTACAAAACCCGAATCCATGGGGGACGAACAACCGGTCCTTGTTTGCGCTCTACGCACGGAGCGGCGAATGTCCGATTCAAATTGACACGAGTACGCCGAGCTGCGGCAAGAGTCGATTCGGCTGTTGGACATGTACGGTCGTCGACCAGGATAAGGCGAGCGAAGGCTTGTTGGCGAATGGAGACGAACGGATGGAGGAATTGATCGCGTTTCGAGAGACGCTTATACATTATCGTGACCCGGCTAATGGAAAACGGGATATGAAGCGGATGAACGGAAGCGATGGTCCTGGCCCGCTTACCATGACTGCTCGCCGCCAATTGCTGACCCAGCTCCTTAAATTACAGGAGCAGACCGGCTTGAAAGTCATCAGCGAAGATGAATTGTTTCTTATCCAAAAACACTGGAAAGCTGCTCGCCATCCCGATGATGGCGGTGGTGTGGGACGCATCGTTACCCGTCAGAGGGGGATCGTTATGAAGGACTGGAAGGAAGTAAATCAGCTGCGAGTCCTGCAGGAGGAAGTTACGGCTGAGAAAGGCATTCGTGCTGATACCTTACGACGACTGCTCGCAAAAGTCGAAGAATATAGCGAGCGTCATCGTGCCCACGGCTTGCCGGATGATATGCTCAACATTCTGAAAGACGATATGGAATACGAAAAGGGACCGGCCGAAAATGCCTGAAGTCCATATTGACGAGCTCTCGCTGGAAAACTTCGGACCCTACTACGGCGAGCATACCTTTAACTTCGGCACGGTGGAGGACCGTTGTGGTGTTCTCATCGGTGGTAAAAATGGTGTAGGAAAAACGCATTTACTCCGAGCGCTGTATCTCGCAGTAGTCGGAGAAGCTGGCGTCGGCGATCTCAAAAAAGTAGAACCCGCCTCCGAAGCAACGCGATTCGTCTTTGAGAAGTCGCTGAACCGACGGGCTCAAGCAGAAGGCAAAGATACCGTTCGACTTTGGGTCAAGATTTCTCAACACGACGAGACAGGCGGTGGGAGCAGAAAGGCAGTACTGGTTAGGGAGATACGTCACCGACCGAACTCGCCGCCTGTGTGGCGCTCTTACGCGGACCGTCTCGATGGCTCCGGGCACATTGACGAAGAGAAACACTTGGCCAAATTGCGGGACACGCTTCTCCCTCGACATTTGGCTCGCTTCTTCTTTTTCGATGCAGAGCGGGGTCAAAATTTTAATCTGGGTCAAGAGGAAATTGTTGAAGGTATCAGCCGAATATTAGGACTGTGGTCTTACGACGCGCTTGAGAACGACTTGCGCGGATTGATCCAGAAAAAG
Organism: Candidatus Binatota bacterium; assembly: GCA_011523265.1. Classification (GTDB taxonomy): domain Bacteria; phylum Desulfobacterota; class Binatia; order Bin18; family Bin18; genus Bin18. The sequence continues at coordinate 110 of WTHD01000144.1, read as the reverse complement.
ATTCCGCGCGTATTCAATGCTTCCGGAGAATATGAAGCGGCACAGAAACTTGCCGATATCTCAGGACAGGTTGTTACGACAGAAAAGAAGTTAAGCGCTCTGAGAGACGA
>WTHD01000180.1 GCA_011523265.1 Candidatus Binatota bacterium | reverse complement strand
GTACTGGTGGAATCAAGCTGCGGAAATGGCGCGAAAAAATGAAATCAGACAATTCGGCTTTATCACGACTAATAGTATTACCCAGACTTTTAACAAGAGATTGACCCAGGATCACTTGTCAGCAAAAAATCCACTATCCATAACTTTTGCGATTCCCGACCACCCATGGATTGACTCTACGGAAGGTGCAGATGTTCGCATTGCAATGACTGTAGGCCACCCAGGAAGTAAATCTGGAATCCTCTATACCCTAGTGGAAGAGGCTGAAACTCAAGAAGATGGCACTGCTATTACTCTTAAATCAGACAGAGGGAAAATCTCTTCCGACCTAAAACTTGGCGTTGACCTATCGACGCTGCAAAGACTTACATCTAACATCGGTCTGGCGTGTCCAGGGGTACAACTCTCTGGGCAAGGTTTTGTCCTTTTAGGACAAGAAGCCCAAGGCTTATCTGAGGCTGCAAGGAAGTCGTTAATTCGGCCATATCTAACGGGAAGAGACCTCACCCAAAAGAGACGAGAGCAGTACGTGCTTGACACCTTTGGGTTTACTGAAAAAGAACTTCGAGACCAATTCCCAGATGTATACCAATGGCTGTTAACACGAGTAAAACCGGAAAGAGAACAGAATCCACGGAAGAAATACGCTCGCGACTGGTGGTTACACTCTGAACCTAGGAGCAAATTTCGACAAGCTCTTGGAAGGCTTTCCCGCTTCATTTCTACATCTCGTACAGCCCGCCATCGAGTGTTTCAATTTTTAGAGGCTGAAGCTCTCCCTGAAACTAAGATTCTAATTTTTGCTCTGGGCGATGCTTTCCATTTAGGCGTCCTGTCTAGTAGGCTGCACGTTTGCTTTGCAAATCTCACTGGGGGTTGGCTCGGTGTGGGAAATGACTCCACTTACAATCATAGTGTTTGCTTCGACTGCTTCGTCTTCCCCAATGCTGTAGATTCTCAAAAAACAAGTATTCGTGAACTCGCCGAGTCTTTAGACGCTCACAGAAAACGCCAACAAGAACAGCATCCCTCTCTCACTATGACCGACATGTACAACGTCCTTGAGAAACTGCGGTCTGGTGCCCCCCTGACAGAGAAAGAACAAGTGATCCACGAGCAAGGACTCGTCTCCGTCCTACAACAGATACACGAGGATTTAGATGCTGCCGTTTTCGACGCCTACGGCTGGCCTACGTCTCTTACCGACGATGAGATTCTTGAACGCCTTGTCGCACTCAATGCCGAGCGTGCAGCAGAAGAACGCCGAGGGCTAACCCGCTGGCTCCGTCCAGAATTCCAGAATCCAGCAGGAACGGGCCAAACCCAAACCGCTTTCGAACAAACGGCTTCCGTTTCCACAAAAGAGAAAAAGACCAAAAAAGCCACATGGCCCAAGAGTCTCCCAGAGCAAGCACAGGCCGTTCGGTCTGCTCTCGTGACCTTAGCCTCGCCTGCTACTCCTGAAGATGTCGCAATGTCTTTCTCTCGGGCGAAAGTAGACCGGGTGGACGAGCTTTTGGAAACGCTTGTCACATTGGGCCAAGCGCTTCAGGTCGATGATGGGAGGTTTGTTGCGCAGTAGCGGACAAGCTTAGCTACTGCGCTGAAATCCTTACGGATTTTCGTTTTCCCGGTGTGCGAGCAAAAAGCATCATTATTCTTGCGCGCTCAGGTTAGAGCAAATTGCGATTCTGTGTAGCCGCCCGTCATTCCTGTGAAAACAGGAATCCAGGTCTCCCGCCCCCCGGCCGCTGGATGCCGGATCAAGTCCGGCATGACGAAGGCTACAACGTATCGTAAACTGCTCTAGCGTGTTCCCGCCCGTCGGCGCAGCCATTCCACGCTCAGCATGAACAGCAGGGAGAAGGCAATCAGCAGGGTCGCCACCGCCAGAATCGCCGGACTGATCTGCTCACGGATACCGCTCCACATCTGACGCGGCACGGTGCGTTGTTCCAGGCCGCCCATGAACAGCACCGTCACCACTTCGTCGAACGAGGTGGCAAACGCAAACAAGGCCCCGGAAATCACGCCTGGGGCGATCAGCGGCAGCACGACGCGCCGGAACGTCCGCAGCGGTCCGGCGCCCAGACTGGCCGCGGCGCGATACAGGTTGGGGTCGAAACCGGATAGCGTTGCGGTTACCGTGATAACGACAAACGGTGTGCCCAGTGTGGCGTGGGCCAGGATGAGACCCAGGTGGGTCTGAGTCAGACCGAGGTTCGAGTAGAAAAAGAACATCCCCGCGGCCGAGATAATCACCGGAGTGATCATAGGCGAGATCAACAGGCCCATGATCGCCGAGCGGCCCGGCAGGGCGGGATGCGTCAGTCCCAGGGCCGCAAGCGTACCAAGCGTGGTCGCGAGCGCGGTGGCCGCCAGACCGATGAACAGGCTGTTGAGCAGGGCGTGCCTCCATTCCGGGTCGCCCATCACACTCTGGTACCAGCGGAGCGAATAGGCGGAGGACTCCAGCCGCAGCATCTCTTCGGTAAAGGTGAAATAGGGTTCGGCGTTAAAACTGAGCGGGACGATGACCACAATCGGCGCGATCAGAAACACGAACACCGCAGTGCAGAAGGCCAGGTAGGCAGTCCGGCCGGCGCGCTCCCAGGCTCCTCTCGGCGTCATCTCAACCTAACCTCATCCGTTCGATTCCCACCAGCCGGTCGTACACCAGATACAGCACCAGGACGAAGGCCAGCAGCAGACCGCCGATCGCCGCGGCCAGTCCCCAGTTCAGGGAAGTCTGCATATGGTAGGCGATCATATTGGAAATGAGCTGGCCGCTCTGGCCGCCGACCAGGGCGGGCGTGATGTAATAGCCAATCGCCAGGATAAAAACCAGCAGCGAGCCGGCACCAACACCAGGCAAAGTCTGCGGCCAATAGACCCGCCAAAATGCCTGGACCGCACTCGCGCCCAGCGAAGCTGCCGCACTCATATGCAGCCGCGGGATGGTACGCATGACCGCATACAGCGGCAGCACCATGAAAGGCAGCAGGACGTGGGTCATGGCGACCATGGTACCGGTCATATTGTAGATCATGGCGAGGCGGCTATTGTCGGCGATCAGGCCGAGCGTGACGAGCGTGCTGTTGATCACTCCCTGGGTCTGGAGCAGGACGATCCAGGCGGTCGTGCGCACCAGCAAGGAGGTCCAGAACGGCACCAGCACCAGCAGCAGCAAGAGATTTGCCCGCTGCGGTGGGGCGTGGGCGATCAGATAGGCGATCGGATAACCGAGCAGCAGGCACAGCCCGGTCAAACTCAGGCTCACGACCAAGGTCCGCCACAGCAGCGACAGATAGACGCGATACTCGTCCGGTCGTGGAGCGATGTGGCCATCGCTGCGGCGTTCCAGGTCCAGGGCGTGTAAATAGTGGCGCGCAGTGAAGCGCTCGCCGGCGTAACGAATCGCATGCCAGGTTTGCACCTCGTCCCAGGCCGCGTGGATGCCGACCAGCGTGTCACGCCACGACGGACCTTCCGCTTCGCGCACGCGTCGCGCCGTGCGGGTGATGACGCTCCGCAATCCGCCGTGTACGCGGTTGATACGGGTGGCAACCCGCCCCAGGCTGCGCTCCTGACGCGCTCTGCGCAGTTCGCGAGCGATCGTCTCGAACACCGGCTCGGGCGGGACGTGCACGCCGTCCCAATCCTGCAACAGACCCAAGGTTTCGGGCAGCGCATCAGCTACCACCGGGTCATACACGCTGCGCGACAGCATGGTCGCCAGCGGCGCGACAAAGGTCAGCCCGATAAAGGCGACCAGCGGCAGCACCAGCCCTACGGCACGGAGCTGTGGACCGGAAAAAATAAACGTGCCAGCCTCTGCCTGTCTATTGGAGGACACGTTTACTCTTTTTCAGCGAGCCAGCCACGCGCTGAAGCGCTCGTTCATCTCGTCGCCGTGATCTCTCCACCACCGCCAGTCATGGCTCAGGGCGTGGGCGACGTTTGCGGGACTGTTCGGCATATGCGGCTTCATGTCCACCCCGGTTTCGAGATGGGTGGCAATCAGGGCCGCTCCCGACCTCCGGGCGGGACTATAGGCGATATAGCGCCCGACCGCGGCCAGGGACTCGGTTCGCGTTGCAAAGGTGAGGAACTTCCGGGCCGCTTCCAACTTCGGCGTACCGGCAACAATACCGAGGATGCCGTGGTCCAGCACTTGGCCGTCCCAGACAATCACAAAGGGCTGGTTTTCCAAGACCTGGGCGTTAAAGATGCGGCCGTTATAGGCCGTGCTCATCACGACCTCGCCGTCGGCCAGCATCTGCGGCGGCTGCGCCCCGGCTTCCCACCAGACTATGTGTTCCTTGACCGTGTCAAGCTTGCGAAAGGCCCGGTCCACGCCCTCCGGCGTGTCCAGCGTCGCATACACCTGATCCACGGGCACGCCGTCGGCCATCAGCGCGAACTCCAGATTGACCAGCGGGCTGCGGCGCATGCCGCGGCGGCCGGGGAATTTCTCCAGATCGAAAAAGTCCCGGATCGTCGTCGGTTTGGGGCCGGGCAGGTGGGTCGGGTTATAGGCGTACACCGTGGAGTAGAACAGCATGCCGACGCCGCATTCGGTGATCATATCGGGGAAGAAATCGTCCGCCGCAGGGGTCCCGTCCGGCGCCGGGGGCAGGTCGGCGGCGATGATGGGTTCGAGCAGCCCCTCGTCACAGCCCCGCGCCGCGTCGGCCATCTCCAGATCAACCAGGTCCCAGTAGACCTTACCCGTCTCTACCTGAGCGCGGATTTGGGCCAGGCCGCCGTTATAGGATTCCAGACGAACCTCAATGCCCGTTTCCGCGGTAAAGGGCTCGTTATACGCCTTCTGGCAGGCGCGGGCGTAAGAGCCTCCCCAGGAAACCAAGGTGAGCGATTCATTACCAACGGCTGGGCGGCTCCAACTCAGGCTGGCCAGCAAAACGACTATCGTAGCGTGAATCGCCGGGTGGATGCGATGTAGGCGGGGTGTCATGCAGTACGCTCCTCAAAGAGTAAACGTGTCCTCCAATAGACATGAGATGCTGGACACGTTTACTCTTTCTCGTCCGGTATCAGGGCCCGGCAATCGATCGGCGTCCAGCCGATCTGGACCCGGTCGCCCTCCAGCACGGCACCGTGACCGACGATATTAGGGATCTTGATGATAAAATCCGTGCTGCCACACACGGCCACCCGCAGGCGCAGGTGGTCGCCCAGGAAGGTAATATCCTGAATATCAGCCTCAAACCGATTGCTGTACAGCTCCGGCTTGGGCGCGAGGCAGACCCGCTCCGGACGGATGGCCAGGGTGACCGGATCACCTGGCTTGCATGGCCCGACCTGGAAGGCCTGGACGATCTGACCGCCGGCCTCCACCCGCGAGATCTCGTGCTCAACGCTGAGGACCCGCCCGTGCAGCAGGTTGTTTTCGCCAATAAAACTGGCAACGAACGGGCGTTCCGGCTCTTCGTATAGCGTTTCCGGCAGGGCGACCTGCTCTATACGGCCGCGGCGAAAGACGGCAACCCGATCCGACAGCACCATCGCCTCCTGCTGGTCATGGGTGACGTAGACGACCGTGACCCCCAGGCTGCGCTGGATACGCCGAATCTCATACTGCATCTCCTCGCGCAAACGGCGGTCAAGGGCGCCGAGCGGCTCATCCATCAGCACCAGGCTGGGCTCAAACACCAGGGCGCGGGCAATAGCCACACGCTGTTGCTGGCCGCCGGACAATTCGGTGGACCGGCGATCCTCAAGGCCCTCCAGGCGGACGAGTTGCAGCGCCCGCCGGACGCGCTCGCGACGCTGCTGCGGGTCGATCCCGCGCACTTCGAGCGGAAACGCCAGATTGCCGCCAACCGTCATATGCGGAAACAGCGCGTAGTTCTGAAAAACCACGCCAATACCCCGCTTGCGCGGCGGCAGGTCGTGCATCGAACGTCCACGAATGCGAATGGTCCCCGAAGTGGGTGCTTCAAAGCCGGCCAGCATCATCAGGCAGGTGGTCTTGCCCGAGCCGGAGGCCCCCAGCAGGGTCAGAAACTCCCCTTCGTGTACGGTCAGGTCCAGGTCGCGCACGACCTGGACCTGACCGTCGTAGCTCTTACACACGCGCTCGAATTCGACGTGGGCATTATGGGTTGAATCCATGTTGATCCTGTGCGGCTGTCCGGGCCTGCGGATACGGACGATCTGTACCCTTCAAATGGCAGGTATCCTGACGTATTCGAGCGAGTAGTGTCAAGTTCGGTCCGCTGCGGCGTCGCCGGGTGAGTCTGTCTGCCGGCCCGTTCTGATGCCGCGTCGTTCGTCCACCGTCAGTAGCAGCAAGCCGCCAACGACAAAAAATCCGACCACCGTGGCCACGCCCAGGCGTTGGCTGCCCGTCGCCTGGGTCACTATGCCCAGCAGCAGGGGACCGGCAAAGGTCGTAATCTTGCCGGAAAAGGCGAACAGGCCGAAAAAGGCGGCAGCGTGCTGCTCCGGTACGAAGCGGGACATCAGCGTGCGGCTGGCCGACTGATTCGGTCCCACAAACAGCCCCAGGCTCAGGCCGGCCAGCCACAGCCAGCCGACACTGGGCGCCCACACCGCCAGCAGGCTGAACACTGTCATCGCTACCAGCGTAATCAGGATGGTACGCTTGCCGCCCAGCCGGTCGTCCACAATGCCGAACACGCCGGCGCCGATGCCGGCCGCGACGTTGAGGGCAATACCGAACTGGATAACCTCCGGCAGGCTCATCCCGAACGTGCCGGCCGCGTAGATACCGCCAAAGGCGAAAATGGTGATCAGCCCGTCGTTATACAAGAGCCGGGCGGCCAGCAGACGAGTGATGTCCGGATAATGACGCAGCCGCCCGAACGTGCGCCTCAACTCGCGGTAGGCTCCGGTACGGGGAGAGGTCGGACCGCTCCCGGACGGCTGGCGCGGAGCGAACACGAACAGCGGCAGGCTGAACAGCGCGAACCAGCCGGCCGCCAGCAGGCAGACCGCCCGATAGTTGAAGCCGGCCTCGGTGCTGATGCCGAACAAGGGCTGCTCGCGCGCCAGCACGGCCAGGGCCAGGACGAGGCTCAGCAGGCCGCCGGCATAGCCCAGCCCCCAGGCCCAGCCCGACAACCGGCCGACCCGCTCGGCTGGGACCAATTCGGGCAGAAAGGCGTTGTAGAATACGGTGCTCAACTCGAATGCGACATTGGCGACCACGAACAGAGACAGGGCTATCAGCCCGGCCCAGACCCAGTCTGGGTGCACGCCGGTCAGCCCCGCGCTGGCCACGCAGCACACCAGGGTGCACACTCCCAGACAGGCCAGCAGTCGGCCGCTCCGGTCGGCCAGCGCACCGAGCGGCGGGGCCAAAACTGCCACCAGTATGCCGCTCAGGCCGATCGCGCGCGACCACTGCGCCGTACCGGTCACCTCGTCCGCGGCAATCGCGGTCGTGAAATAGGTGGCATAAACAAAAGTCACCACCAGGGTGGCGAACGCCGAGTTGGCCCAGTCGAACATGGCCCAGGCGGCCAATGTCCTGCGGGGCTGGGCGCGGGTGACTTGCATGACCGGTCACATAGCAGGCTGTCAGTGCTGTGACGAGAGTCAGTGGCACAAGAGGACTAGACCGGCAGCAACCGATGAATGGCTCGACCTTATGACAAATTCCGACTAGGCTACCACTAAAGCAAATAACGATGCCGTGCAGCCGCTTGTCATTCCTGCGCAAGCAGGAATCCAGGCTCCTAGCTCCCCGGTTTCTGGATGCCGGATCAAGTCCGGCATGACGAGGGTATACTGGCACGGCTACAACTGATCGTGAAACGCGCTAATCTGAAATGCTAGAGGTTTGTTCTATGCCTAGAATCGGCGCTTCTGAAGCAAAAACTCACCTGCCGCAACTGTTACGGCGCGTTCAGGCGGGAGAACGATTCATCATTACCAAGCATAATCGCCCCGTGGCCGAGCTGATTCCTTTTCAGCCGCACGATTCCAACAAGGTACGCACGGCGATTGCCGGGCTGAAGGCGTTTCAGAAAACGCACAGTCTGGAAGGACTGCCGGTTCGCCAGATGATTGAGGAAGGACGCAAGTACTGATGGCATTCGTTCTCGATTGCTCGGTCACTATGGCCTGGGTCTTCCCCGACGAAGCAACGGGCTCAGCTTTAGTCCTTGGCAATCCGAGCAATGGCCGTCTCCATGCCGCCGATGAGCGCCTTGAGCGCGGTCATTGCTTCCTCATGCTGTTGGTGGGCCTCCTCCCGGCGTTCCTCATGCTGCTGCCGGGCTTCCTCCCGGCGTTGCTCAGTACCGAGGCGCATCAGGCGGAACCCGTACAGCACCAGCCCACTTGACACGAGCAGCGTCAGGGCGCTGAGGCCGGTCTGCCAGTAGGTGATGGTCAGGGCGGCTTGCTGGTAGGCTATAGTGGCGGCCTCAAACTCGTTCATGGCGTCTCTTCTTTCTGCTTTCGTTATACGGGCTATCCTCGCGGGTGCGGGGGGACCGTGAGAATGCTGAGTATATCCTTTTCGACTCCGACCCTCCGTTCGTGCTGAGCCTGTCGAAGGGCGTAGTCCCGGAGGGACGAAGTCGAAGTACACCCAGGACAGACTCCTCCTCTAGAACGGCGGACGGACAGTCGCTCGCCCCGACTGTCGGCTTATCAGGCTCCCGGAGGCCGGTAGGGCACGCTTTTGCCTATGGCCTCGTCCACGGTTTCGGGTGTCACGAGCACGGTGATGCCGATGTTGAGGGCGCCGGCGGCGCCGATCGTCAAGGATACGGCCGAGGCTGTGGCGTCGTCGGGAAGATCGGCAATGATGTACAGGTCGGGTTCCCCGAAGGCGTAGTACAGCACCTCCACGCTCCCGCCCATACCCTCAATGGTCTGGGTTAATGCCTCCCGCCGCCGCGTGCCGCCTTCCTTCAGCAAACCGGTCAGTCCCGACTGCGTGTACGTTGCGTGAAACATGTACTTACCCATTGGTTTTCCTCCGTTTGTTTGTTTCAATCCTCACCGACCTGTTAAGGCTGGTGCTTTTATCAGGTGGGCATTGTACGCCAGGAGTCTCAAGGGTTTCAATCCTCACCAGCCCGTTAAGGCTGGTGCCAGGAGATTCACCCCCACATGCGTGAGGCGTCTATCCCCGCGTGTACGGGGGAACCAGTTTGCCAGACTCGGCGGATGTAGTGGTGCCCGGTCTATCCCCGCGTGTACGGGGGAACCTTTGGAGTCTGGATATCAGCCTTCCCTAGGGCGAACACGACCGCTCGACCCAGGACCAGGCCAGCTCAGAGCCAATAAGAGCCCAACCGAATATTATTAGGCCAGCGGCCCGGCCGAGTTGGGGCGCGGCGCGCGACCGCACCCGGGTCAGGGCCGTCAAGGGCTGATGTCCGGACCACCGGCCTTTGATTATTCGGCGGGAGCGGGGTTTTGCCTAACGGGCCGCGTCAGGGAAGCGTGGGGTCGAGACTATCGGGCGGTTTGCGGGCGTAGAGATGTTCCCGCCGCATACAATAGCCGACACCATCGTACTCGATACAGCGCGACGAGAGCGAGTGGGACATCACATTGCCGTACTCGCGGCAGCCCCGCTGGGCCTCGGCCCGGATTTGCTGGGCGCTGGGCTCCCCGCGTGAGATGTCGCGCCTGATCTGGACTTTGGCCACATCGCTCCGAATATCCGAGATGGCCGGCGGGATGGTGGCGCAGGCGCTCAGGGCAAACAACAGCAGGGGGAGCAGACGATAGAGCGACACAGGGGGTTCCTCCAGATCTATTCAATCTCCACAATACTAAAATTCTGTAAGGACTGATTCCATTCGATGATGGTGTCTTTCCCTGCTTCAGGAAAATCCGGTATCCTGTACCGGCCCTGGAGTCCTGTCATAAAAGACTCGTTTTCGTTTATTTTAACAATAGTAATGGTGTGTTCTGCGACGGCGTCTAACTCGTCATCTATGTAAAGAGAAACAAGGTACTCTCCACTTGAATAGTTGCCCCAATTCACTTGGGTAATAAAGCCATTATCTGCATCCCCACATACTGATTCGGTGTCAGTTCTTTCCACACCATATGACGGCTCTAATACATGGCGAAATCCCTCGCCCTGGATCAAAATTAAGATTTCCTCTGCTTCACACGTCCAGCCCGAGATAATGCCGACACCTGACTGAATGGAATTATTGCCTGGGATTCCCAAAGCGTATTTTGGCGCCGGTCTTTCTTCTGGTGGTCCTGCGTATCCATAAATAGCTTGGACTCCTGGTCCATCGTCTGTTTTGGTTGGCGCATAGACAATTCCCCCGGTCGTAAAAAATATGGAATTGTGTCTATTCATTATAGAAACAACATCTTGCCCATGATCGTCGGGATGGTCTAAGCCGAGCACATGCCCAAATTCATGCACCAATGTCTTCGTAAGAAACTTCCATCCATTGTCGTCTTCTTCATGTAAAGTAGGAGACTCTACAGCCTCAGCTTGTCTAAAATATATTCTTATGTACCGACCACGCTCGGCATGATCTTCTGCTCTGATTCGCGGTATTTGTGAATACCATCCAAGATATTCAATCCCTTCTCGTACTGTTGGTTGGGTGTCTCCTGGGCATACGTTATGCGTATCGCCTACATAAATATAAACGACATGGTTTTTAATTTGACAGCCATCTACGTCATTTGGTGGAGAATATACCTGTATTTGAAAATCTGCTTCCGTCGCTCGCCATAAAGCCAAAGATGTTCCTATAGCGGTGCTCAACCCTTCATTGTTGATATTGTCACAATCAGCGGCCCCATTTATACAATACCAAGCACCTATAACTTTGATTTCTCCGTCAGGAAAAGGTAAATCCCAATCACCTTGTACCCAGGCCTGGGCGGCAGAAGTGAATAACAGCAAGCTGATGCAGCAGAGAGCAGACTTCATGGCAGACTCTGTATCGCAGGGACGGCCGCACCTCAAGTGCACGCTGGCTGGAACTTTGGTGAAATGTGGGTGCTCAATTCGCTCGATTAGTTTACAGTGAGGGAAGCCTGTAGCGTCTCTCTATCCGTTGCCGGCTGAGTGTACGGGAGCGAGTGGCCTCTGGTGGGTCGTCCGCTTTTTGTTGGCTGCCTGTACGGCAGTGAACGAGATCAGAGCATCAGATCGGTCAGCCTGGAATTTCTTAGCTGCCTGTACGGCAGTGAACTTCTTCCGTGAGCACGGCAATCTTTTCTGTCATTTCTTAGCTGCCTGTACGGCAGTGAACGCTTACCGCCGCCAAACCCCCCCGGGAGTTAACTTCTGAGCTCCCTGTTCGGGAGTGACCTTGACGGATATGCGATACGGACGTCGTTAAGCTTTCTTAGCTGCCAGTACGGCAGTGAACCAGACAAACGAAGTGGGTACTCACCGATAGCATTCGT